>JALOPH010000216.1 GCA_025453995.1 Desulfobacterales bacterium | reverse complement strand
TACTAAATGTTCTACCTTTCAAATCCTTCTTTGAAAGCAAAATGGCTATGGGAATGTGGCCATATATTCAACAAACCTCGTGGCCACAATGTCGATAAGGCCTGTCAGTATCCTTGTTTTAAAGGCATACCATACAGGCTAATATACGATGAAGTTGCTGGCGGGAAACACCGAGACGCTTTGCTGTTTCCCCAAGAAAGGAATGGGCTATTTGATTTGCGATTAAAAGAAAGATGAGGAGAATCGAATTTATGCAAGACCGTCCCCAATTCCCGCACTTAATAAGTTAAGGGCGCCCCCTATTTCCCATTGATCAGACAAAATTTATTCATCTTATTTTTTAACGTTAAAATGCCGTCTGATAAAGTCCCAATATGCAACCCGACACAAATCCCGCCAGCCCCATAGCGACATGCGGGAACGCTTATCGCCGCTTTGCACTGCCGGCCTGCGCTGCCCCCCCCAAAAAACAGCAGTGAAGGAATAAACGCCTTAACCGCTGTTAAATCTGTCAAGAGTGTAGGTTTGACACCATTGCATTGGACACCATTGCATTGGGTTTTCCGTTGGGTTTTCAAATTCAGACCCGTTTGAATACCACCGGCAAAGACTTCCCCCCTGCCTGGACATCGGATCGGCGGCGAACCACATTCAGCTGGTCCGACCGGTTCATATATTCGGCTACAAACCGGCTGCCGGCTCCGCCGGATGCAAGGCATCTTAAAAATTCCTGCCTTATTCCAGGTTCATCCACATCGCCCAGAGATAAATCCACACAAAGTAGATAACGCGTAACACCATCAGTTTTGGGTTCGGACAGTAGTTGGTAGTCTCCGGCATGCCCGCCGAATTTTCCAGGCAGCCGGTGCTCCAGCAGGTTAAAGATAACATCGCCCGGAAGCGTCATCCCTTCGGCGGAAAGTTTGGCATAACTCCATATATTTCTGATATGCTGGTTAAAACCCATTTCCCCCCAGGGACAGCCGCATGTGCGTTTTTCAACGATACCCGCATCCCCCATATCAGCGTTCAGAAAAATTTTTGGCGTGGCAGGATCAAGGGTCGTGAACTGCAGAACCCCGGATCTACTGTCGGTTTCAAAAAGATTGTCTCGGCTGATAACGGCAAATCTATGCATATAAAGATGCATATCATCCGCGTCATTGGGCGCAAGGCAACCTTCAGCTGCTTCCCCGGTTTCGGTGGATCCGAAAAGCGGGAGCGCTTCCGCACCGGAGTCTTCAATAACCTTCCGTTTTGCAGACGTCACGGATTCCCCGGCTATAAGCAGCAGCGCCCCTTTAAGGGATATTCCGCTGCGCAGCGCCAGCGTGCATGCCCTGGATGCCGTGGATGGGTAGGTCACCATAAAAACACGGCGAACTCTCCTTAGCTCGGACCGCATCCAGCGGACAACCGGTCCGGGATCTGACAACGGCTGATATTTTAAAAACGGCAAGCGCATGCCGAACAGGCGGGAAAGAAAAATGATTCCTGCTGTGGACAAACCATAAGCGATATGGGACCGGTTCGGGAATACGGGCATCTGCGAAAACCAGCGTGCCGGCGTCATTTTCAGCTGATAAAACCGCATGGAGCGGGAAATGCTCCATTCGGTTCGCGGCAGCCAGATTCCCACCGCAGCGTTTTCAACCCTGTGAAAACCGGCGGACAAAGCCGTGTGCAGAATCTGATTTTGAAGATGCTGATAAGATACGCCGACAATCGCTGCTTTTCCAGTGCTGCCGCTGGTTTTATAGCCAAGTTGGGGCGCGATCAGTGGATTGTCAAAATCCGAAGATGCGAAATCAAATCGGGCGCTTCCCCGGACAACCGGCTCGCGCCCTTTCATTTCATTGTGGGTGATGAAAACTCCTTTTTCAGACAGCGTATAAAGGGCCTTATCCACTCCTGCAGAATGCGTAAGGACTTCCAGGTCACCGTATTCACACCCGGCATGTTTCAAAAGTTTCAGGTAAGGACCGGACGAGTGCCCATACACGGCATTTTTCATCAAATATAAAAAACGCTGATCCCGGGCTCCCAGAAGGGCCCGCGCTTCTGATGCCGGACAGCCTGGACCATGCAGCCTGCGCGACCATCGACGCATGCCGGATACAGCCCCGTATTTTTTTTGGATCCAGGGTAAAAGATCAGTAAACATTTCGTTATTAACGGTTTGTTCGGTTATCAGGTATTCGGGAAAAAGGCAGGTATCGTTATAGCGTTAAAAACGCATTCTGGGTATCAAAAAGATTCATTTAAGCGGTTTTGAAAGATATTTATCAGGAAAGGGAACGTTGATTATACAAACCATGAGTATTCCAAAATTTTTTAAAGCGATCACTATCGATCAGATTCCTCGAATTTATTTGCTCCTGGAGCCTACAAGATATGGGAGGATTGTTTTTGTGTAAAAATCATATAATCGATGTCTCGGTATTTTGGGAAAATAAAAAAATCCGAGTTGTGACTGGCAGTATATGATTGGGCGCGCGTTCTGAATCTGTAAGTTTCTATATAGATCAGGGCAGTTAAAAAAAACTTTTTAATATTCAGTATTGCGTGTTAGATATTCGATAATCACCACTCATCACCCGGCGCTGACGACTTCAAAGACCTTTTTTATGGCTTTGTCAAGATTCTCAACATCCGGGCCGCCGGCCTGGGCCATGTCCGGACGGCCGCCGCCTTTGCCGCCGACTTCCGCCGCGATTATCTTGATGATATTTCCCGCGTGATAGCGATCCAGCAGGTCTTGGGTCACCACAGCGATCAGCAAAGCCTTGGCGTCGGTTTTGGCGCCGAGCACCACGATGCCCGACTGAATTTTATCTCTGAACTGATCAGCCAGATCCCTCAATACGTTGGGGGTCTGGGCTTCCACGCATCTGGCCAGCACTTTGACATTATTGATGGTTTTGATCTCCTGATTCGCCTGTTGGGCGGACTGGGATGCCAGCTTGATTTTAAGCCTGTCCAATTCCTTTTCAAGGGCCTTATGAGAGGCGATCAGGCCCTCGATTCTCTTGTATACGCCTTCCGGCCTGTCCTTAACCAGATTTGCCGAATCGTTTAATATCCTGATGCCGGCTTGAAGATACTGAATCGCCGCATCTCCGGTGAGCGCTTCAATCCGGCGGACCCCGGAGGCCACGCTGGACTCTCCGATGATTTTAAAAACCCCGATGTCCCCTGTCCTGGAGGTGTGGGTGCCGCCGCACAATTCCCGGCTGAACTCATCTAAATGAATCACCCTCACCCGGTCGCCGTATTTCTCCTCAAAAAGCGCCATGGCCCCGCTCCGAAGCGCTTCATCCGCATTCATTTCAACTGTTGAAACATTGATATTATCTCTGATGCGCTCATTGACCAGCGCTTCGATCCGGTCTATGGTCTCTGTATCCACCTGGGAAAAATGGGTGAAATCAAACCGCAACCGATCCGGAGACACATATGAGCCGGATTGACGCACATGGTCGCCCAAAATCTTTCGTAACGCCGCATGGAGCAGATGCGTGGCTGTATGATTGCGCGCAGTATTGCGGCGTTTATCCAAATCAACAGTCAGGGTGGCGTTCTTTCCGGCGCATATAGTCCCCGAAATCACCTTTGCTTTGTGAATGATCAACCCGGTGGGATCTTTGACGGTGTCAAATACCAAAGATTCAAATCCTTCTCCGTCAATCCTGCCGGCATCACCGACCTGACCTCCGGATTCGGCGTAAAACGGTGTCCGGGTTGTTACAATATCGACCAAAGCGCCTGCATTCGCTTCTGCCACATATTGACCGTCTGCAATCAGCCCTTCAACGCGGGCTTCACAGGATAATTGATCATAACCGACAAATTCCGGCAAAGCGCTTATTTTTGCACTTAACTCTTTGTAGGCCTGGCTGATGGCGGAAAAAGAGGAAACGGAGCGGGACTGCTCCTTTTGGCGGCTCATGGCCATTGAAAAGCCATCTTCATCCAGCGAAAGACCTTTGTCCCGGACCACGTCTTTGACAATGTCTACCGGGAACCCATAGGTGTCATAAAGTTTGAAGATAACGTCACCCGGAATTACGTCGGACTTGTTTGCTTTTATTGCCTCTATCGTCTCATTGAGGAGTTTCAGGCCATTGTCAAGTGTCTCTGAGAAACGCTTTTCCTCATTTTGAATCACGCTGATGATAAATGATTTTGCTTCAATAAGTTCCGGGTATGCGGATTTCATGACGCCGAACACCGCCGCCACTGTTTCATGCAGAAACGGATCCATCAAAGAAATGTTACGGCCATACCGGATCGCACGCCTTAAAATTCTTCTGAGCACATACCCCCGTCCCTCATTGGATGGGATTACACCGTCGCCCACCATGAATGCAGCAGCCCGGCTGTGGTCTGCTATCACCTTCATGGCAACGTCGGCTGCAGAATCGGCGCCCAGCTTCGCGCCTGATAGCGATTCGATCCTTGAGATGACGGGCATGAACAAATCCGTATCATAGTTGGTGGGCGCGTTCTGTACAACCGCGGCGATCCGCTCAAGCCCCATGCCGGTGTCAATGCTCGGTTTGGGCAGAGGGTCCATCTTTCCGGCCGCATCCCTGTTATACTGCATAAACACGAGGTTCCAGATCTCAAGATACCGGTCGCAATCACACCCGACCCGACAATCCGGCTTTCCGCATCCGGCGGAATCCCCGCGGTCGATCAGAATTTCAGAGCAGGGGCCGCAGGGGCCTGTGTCGCCCATGGACCAGAAATTATCCTTCTCCCCCAGCCGGACAATACGGCCTTCGGAAACGCCGATCTTTTTGCGCCAGATGTCATAGGCTTCGTCGTCATCCAGATAAACCGATATCCACAATCTGTCAGGGGAAAGATGATAATGGCCTACCAGCAAATCCCAGGCATACTCGATGGCGCTTTCCTTGAAATAATCGCCGAATGAAAAATTCCCGAGCATTTCAAAAAATGTGTGATGCCTGGCCGTATAACCGACGTTTTCAAGATCATTATGCTTGCCGCCGGCCCGCAAACATTTCTGGGATGTCGCTGCTTTTGTGTAATTTCGCTTTTCCTCTCCCAGAAAGGTCCTCTTAAATTGAACCATTCCTGCATTGGTAAACAGCAGCGTGGGATCATCGTTGGGCACCAGCGAAGAGCTTCGGACGATCTGATGCTCTCGGCGTTTGAAATATTCAAAAAATTTTCTGCGTATCTCGTCCCCTGTCATTCCATCCTCATTTCTTAAAATTCATCAATCTACAGCCTGGTCCTCTTCAACCAAAGCTTCTTTGGAATTGCCGGTTGACTTGGCAGGGAAAAGATCCATCGATTCTTTTACCTGAGCCAGCATCTTGTTAAAAATATCCGGATGTTCCTTTAAAAAGTTTTTGGCGTTCTCCCGCCCCTGACCGATCCGTTCCCCGTTATAGGAATACCAGGCGCCGCTTTTTTCAATCACACCGGTTTCAACGCCGATATCGATCAGATCGGCTGCGGTGGATATGCCTTCGCCATACATGATATCAAATTCAGCTTCTTTAAAAGGGGGCGCCATTTTATTTTTCACTACCTTGGCTTTGGTACGGTTACCGATCAATTCCTGGCCGTCTTTTATCGCCCCGGTTCTGCGTATTTCAATCCGAACGGATGAATAAAACTTCAATGAATTAATGGAAGAACTTTTGCCTTAAGAAAATATCCTGGCTAATAATTACCTCTTATCCTTGGTCTCTTTGACCAGAATAACCGCTTCGGCAATTTGGCGCATGGTCTTTCTGGTATCCATGCTCTGTTTTTGAATCAAACGAAAGGCCTCTTGGGAGGAAATATTGGCATCCTGCGAAAGAATATCCTTAGCGCGCTCAACAAGCTTACGGGTAGTAAGCGCCTCTTCAGCGCTTCTGGCGCGCAAGTCAAGCTCGGCGTTCTCAATAGCCACCGCTGCCTGAGAGGCTACAGCGCTTAATACTGAAAGTTCTTCTTTGGTAAACTCGTGTTTCTTATGGGTATAAACATTTAATACCCCGATAACTCTACCCTTTACCGCCATTGGGATACTTGCCAAGGAACAAAGATTTTCCTTCTTGGCAACATCACGG
>JALOPH010000039.1 GCA_025453995.1 Desulfobacterales bacterium | reverse complement strand
CTGGTCATACATGATGATATTGATTTACTTTTTGGACAAATAAAGATTAAAGCGAAAGGAGGGCATGGAGGACATAACGGAATAAGATCTATAATGGATGCTTTCGGTTGTGGTGACTTTCCGCGAATCCGAATCGGCATCGGGCGTCCCGGCGCACAAGTGGATGTGACGGACCATGTGCTTGGAAAATTTTTTCCGGAAGAAATTCAAGAAGTCCAGCCCGTCCTCAGAAACGCTTCGGATGCAGCAATATTGATTATAAATAAAGGTATTACCCAAGGCATGAATTTGTTTAACAAAAAACCTTTTAAACAATTAAATTCGTAGGGAGGAAGGTATGCAACAAATTATCTCTAACATTCCTTTGACGTGCGCGCTGATCGGCGTCATCGGAATCCTGTATTCACTGGTAGTAGCTATGGTCATTAAAGGCAAACCCGCCGGCAATGACAAGATGCAGCAGATTGCCGCAGCCATTCAGGAAGGCGCCATTGCCTATCTGAAACGCCAGGCCAAAAGCATGGGCGCTGTGGGTATTGTTATTTTTGGCGTCATTTTCTTCAGCCTGGGCGCAAAAACCGCCATCGGTTTTGCAGTGGGCGCTTTGGCTTCTTTCATGGCCGGTTACATCGGCATGAGAGTCTCTGTTGTGGCCAATGTCCGGGTGGCCGAAGCCGCAAAAGACGGTCTGGCCGCTGGACTTAGCCTTGCATTCAAAGGCGGTTCCGTGACCGGCATGATCGTTGCGGGTCTGGCTTTGACTTCTCTGGCCGGCTTTTACGCCTATACCCATGACGTGGTCGCATGCGTGGCTTTGGGGTTTGGCGGCAGCCTGATTTCTATTTTTGCCCGGCTGGGCGGCGGCATTTTCACCAAAGGCGCGGACGTAGGCGCTGACCTGGTGGGCAAAGTCGAAGCCGGAATCCCGGAAGACGATCCCCGCAACCCGGCGACCATCGCCGACAACGTGGGCGACAACGTGGGCGACTGCGCGGGCATGGCAGCCGACCTGTTTGAAACCTATGCGGTGACCCTGGTAGCAGCCATGCTGCTGGCCCATCTGCTTTTCCCGGCCAACGCAATGGCGATCCAATACCCCCTGATTCTCGGCGCTGTTTCAATTCTCGCCTCGATTATCGCCACGGTGTTTGTCCGTCTTGGCAAAAACGAGTATATCATGGGCGCCCTGTATAAAGGGATGTTCGGCGCAGCCATTATTGCCGCCGGCGCTTTTTACTTTGTAACCATGCAGACCCTTGTTGGCAAATCCGCCATTGAAGGAATTCCGGCACTGAACATTTTTTATTCAGCCCTTGTCGGATTGGCTTTGACCGTTCTGATCGTTATTATTACTGAGTTCTACACCGGCAAATACGCTCCGGTGAAAAAGGTTGCTGAAGCCTCCACTACCGGTCACGGCACCAACATCATCGCCGGTCTGGCCGTCAGCCTTCAGTCTACGGCTGCTCCGGTTCTCACCATCTGTTTGGCAATCGGCGTTGCGTATCATTTTGCCGGACTTTTCGGCATTGCCATTGCAGCAGTTTCCATGCTGTCCATGACCGGCATGGTCATCGCCATTGACGCATACGGCCCGATTACGGACAATGCCGGCGGGATTGCTGAAATGGCCGGATTGGATGAAAGCGTCCGCGCTGTTACCGATCCCCTGGATGCGGTGGGCAACACCACCAAGGCAGTCACCAAAGGCTATGCCATCGGTTCCGCCGGTCTGGCCGCCCTGGTTCTGTTTGCCTCCTATACCCAGGAATTTGCCCTTCACAGCAAAGATGCGGCTGCCATTGCCTTTGACTTAAGCGATGTGAATGTCATTATCGGCCTTTTCATCGGCGGTCTGCTCCCCTTCCTGTTCGGCGCCATGGCCATGAGCGCGGTCGGCAAAGCCGGCGGCGCGGTGGTTGAAGAAGTCCGCCGCCAGTTCCGGGACATCCCCGGGATTATGGAAGGCACGGCAAAACCCGATTACGCGGCTTGCGTGGACCTGGTGACCAAGTTTGCATTAAGAGAGATGATGATTCCGGCGCTTCTGCCCGTTATCGCTCCTCTTCTGGTGGGTTTCCTGCTGGGCAAAGTTGCCCTGGGCGGCCTTCTGATCGGGTCCATTCTGACAGGTCTGTTTGTGGCCATTTCCATGACCACGGGCGGCGCTGCTTGGGATAACGCCAAGAAATACATTGAAGACGGATACTTCGGCGGCAAAGGCAGCGATGCGCACAAAGCAGCCGTTACCGGCGACACTGTCGGCGACCCCTACAAGGATACCGCCGGCCCCGCGATCAACCCGATGATCAAAATACTCAATGTTGTCGCACTGTTAATGGTTCCTTTCCTGCTGTAATTCAACCTCTGGTTGATTCATAGCCCTTAAAGGGATTGGCGGGAAACCGCCAATCCCTTTTTTTATTGCATTTGAGTTATAAAAGTATTATATAGAATACTTTTGTAAGAATGCAGTAAATTTTGAACGATTGGCAACGGTGTCACATGGCAAAAAAAGCAAAAAAACTTGATATTGAAAAACCATCTGTCAGAGAATTCCAGGTGGGCGATCTGGCGGTCTACCCGGCCCACGGCGTGGGCCGCATTGAGTCCATCGAGTCCCGGACCATCAACGGCAACAGGCATGAATTTTACATTCTGAAGATTATCGACAACAGCATGGTCATCATGATTCCCACCATGAATGTGGATTCTGTGGGATTAAGAGATATTATCGAAAAAGAAGAAGTTCCCAGAATATATTCTGTTTTGAGAAAAAAGAAAAACGGACTTTTTGACAATCAAACGTGGAACCGCAGATACAAGGAATATATGGATAAACTCAAAACCGGCTCCCTGTATGATGTGGCGGATGTGTTCAGGGATCTTTTTAATCTTAAAATGGGTAAAGACCTCTCTTTCGGTGAGCGAAAACTATTGGATACAGCCAAAGGACTTCTTTTAAGAGAACTCTGCACCGCCAAAGACTCCGATGAGCAGACCGTCTGGCGGGAAATCGAATCCCTGTTCAAAAAATCTCAAAAACCTCAATAATATCTGAGTGTTATGCCTGGAAACAGGAACAGGACGTTTGCCTTTGTCATTGAAGATGATGCTGGCAAACGGCTCGACGCAATCATTGCATCCTCTTTTCCTGAAATATCCAGAACCGTTGCGTGCCATCTGATCCGGGAAGGCATTATCCGGGTCAACGAGTCCATTAAAAAACCAAGTTTCCGGGTCAATGCCGCTGATTTTGTTACCGGGCAAATACCTGATGCGCCGTCTTTTGAGCTTAAGCCTCAACCTATTGAAATTGATATACTTTTTGAAAACAGCGCCTGTCTTGTGATCAACAAGCAACCCGGTCTGGTGGTGCATCCATCTCCCGGACATGAAACCGGCACTCTGGCCAACGGCCTGATCTATCATCGGCCGGAAATCAACAGTGTTGGCGGGGTGCCTGGCCGGCCCGGGATTGTCCACAGACTGGACAAAGACACCTCCGGCGTCATGGTGGTGGCAAAAACCGAAGACGCATTCCGCCATTTGGCCCTGCAATTTAAAGAAAGAACCATTGACAAGGCTTATCTGGGATTTGTTTACGGCGACATGCCGGAAACCGGCCATATCGACCTGCCCATCGGTCGACATGCCTCAGACCGCAAAAAAATGTCCGCAATGAATTTTTCCAAATCCCGAGATGCAGAAACTCTCTGGAATCTCATCACCCAGTTTGACCAAATCGCCCTGGTGAAATTTGCCATAAAAACCGGCAGAACCCACCAGATCCGTGTACACAGCGCGGCTGTAGGCCATCCCATCGTCGGTGATCCTGTGTACGGCATTAAAAAACCCCACAAATTTTTTCAGGGCTCCCCGAAAATATGGGAAATTGTCAAGCAAGTATGCCGCCAGATGCTTCATTCATGGAAACTATCGTTTAATCTTCCGGACACGGACAATCGAATAGAGATAGAAGCGCCGATGCCAAAAGACATGCGCAACTTTCACACTTCTCTCGATAACATAGCAGCAAAATAGAGATTCCTGCCCTGATTTTTCCCTAAAACAGCTAAATCCGAATATCATTTACAAAATGGGATATTCTGATAAAATAATTTAGTTGAGTAATAAATGGCGTTGGGTTGTTCGAATTAATCCTTGAAAAGAATAACGAATATAACGGAATCGTTTCCCGTCAATTCTCTCGTCTGCAGCATGAATGTAGCCTAAACAACGGCGAAACAGATGACGATTCAAAGAAAGATGCCGTATGTCCGACTTTTATCAAACCGGCGTCATTGCGACGCTTCATCGTCTAAAGAAAAGAGGACATGAAAAACTTGATAAGGAACTGCTTGTATATTCCATTCAAAGGCCCATTGCCCTGGTGCTGCCGGTTCTCTACAGTGAATTCGAACGGCCGGCAATGCCGCGTATTATCGAAGAATTAAAGAAAGTTAAATATCTTCGCCAGATCATTATCACCCTGGATCGCGCAGATGCAGAACAATTCAGGAGGGTCAAGGAAATGACCGCGAATCTGCCTTCAGAGGTCATCATTGTCTGGAACAACGGAGAACGCATTGAGTCCCTATATCAAAAGCTTTTGAAGAATGATCTCCCCATCGGAGACCCCGGGAAAGGCCGATCCTGCTGGATGGCTTATGGATATATCCTCGCCAGCAGGCAAAGCGATGTAATCGCGCTTCATGACGGCGATATAATGACCTATAGCCGGGAACTGGTGGACAGGCTGTGCTACCCTGTGGTCAATCCAAGCATCAACTTTGAATTCTGCAAGGGATTCTATGCCCGGGTCACCGACCGTATGCACGGACGGGTGACGCGACTGCTGATCACCCCGCTCATCCGTTCACTGATCCGGATTTTCGGGTATCATCCGTTTCTGGTATTTCTCGACAGCTTCCGATATCCCCTGGCCGGAGAATTCGCCATGCGTGCGGATTTAACCCGGAACATCCGCATCCCCAGCGATTGGGGGCTGGAGATGGGCGTTCTTTCGGAAATTTATAGAAATTGCGCCATGAAACGCATCTGCCAGTCCGCACTGAGCGATAATTATGAACACAAACACCAACCCCTGTCTCCGGATGACCCAACCACGGGACTGCTTAAAATGGCCGCGGATATAAGCAAAACAATTTTCAGGACCCTTTCCGCCGAGGGCGTTGTATTCAGCCGCGGCATGTACAACACACTGCAATCCACCTATATCCGGACCGCTGAGGACACCATCACACGGTACAATGCCGACGCATTGATCAACGGCCTGTATTTTGACCGGCACGCAGAGGAAGTGGCGGTTGAAACATTTGTAAAAGCCATTCGCATCGCAGCAGAGGCATTTTCCGAAGATCCCATGGGCATCCCGCTGATCCCCAACTGGAGCCGGATCACCTCCGCCCTGCCCGGCTTCATGGATGAAGTAAAAGCAGCGGTTGAAGCGGATAATACATAATTTTATGCATCCGGCGACAGGTTATCAACGCATTGTTTATTCTGATCTGGACGGGACATTTTTAGATCACAACTCATATTCCTTTGCGGATTCACTGGACTCTTATAAATTGCTGTGTGATCGCGGCGTGCCCATCATCTTCTGTTCGAGCAAAACCAGGATTGAAATTGACACTCTACAAAAGAAACTTCCCGGAAAGAATCCCTTTATTGTTGAGAACGGCGCGGCAATCTGTATTCCTGATGACTTTTCTCATCTTTCCGCGCCTGTTTTCAAACAACAGGGCAGCTATCACATCCTTCAGCTGGGGGTCCATTACAATCAGGTTGTTAAGCAACTCCAAATGATTAAGGAAATGTTCCCCAACAAACTGATCAGTTTTTCAGACATGGCGCCTGAGGAGGTTTCTGCTGATGCGGGATTATCGATAGATCAGGCTGTCCAGGCCAGACAAAGGGAATACAGCGAAGTTTTCAAATTTATCGATCATGATCCTGAAGTTGAAAGTCGCGTAATAGAAGAAATTAAAGCATATGGCTTTATGTGCTCCAAAGGCGGGAGATACTATCTCATGCACGGTTCACACGATAAAGGACAGGCCGTGAAGCGGTTGAACCGCCTGTTTGAAAAAACATACGGCCGGATTATGACCATCGGCATCGGTGACAGCTTAAACGACCTGCCCATGCTTGCAGCAGTGGATCAGCCGGTGCTGGTAAAAAAAGTTGACGGAACTCATGACCGGGAAATCCTCCAGCGGCTCCCCCATGTTCATCTTGCCGATGGAATCGGGCCCCAGGGCTGGGCCTTGAAAGCCAAAGAAATAGCATCTCAAATCTTATAGGTTTTTTTCCAAACGGATGACTATCCTATTTTCCAACCAAAGACCTGTATAATTTCAGGTAGCTCCTTGCAGACCGCTCCCATGAGAAATCCGTCCGCATGGCGTTCTGCATCAGCCGTTTCCATGCTTTCTTATTTTGATACAGGGTTATCCCTTGCCGTATCGCTTCCATGAACGCCCCAGTATCAGCAGGCTTGAACTTGATGCCATTTCCCTTAGCGCTTGATAGACCAAATGAAACGACCGTATCTTCAAGACCGCCGACAGCATGAACAACAGGGATCGTCCCGTATTTCATGGCATACATCTGGGTCAGGCCGCAGGGCTCATACCTGGATGGCATCAGCAACATGTCCGCGCCTCCCAGGATGCGGTGGGCCAGGGAGTCGTCAAACCGCATTTCAAATTTAACCCTTCGAGGGTATTTGCGGCAGGCATGATGGATGGCTTTCTGAATGGAATCCTCGCCAATCCCCAGTATAATCATGCCTGCATCCAATCCCATGATTGCGTCCATCGCCGCAACAATAAGGTCGATGCCTTTCTGAATATCAAGCCGTGATATCACCCCCAGAAGCGGATGATGAACAAGGGTTGGATCCATCCCCAGCTCCCGGATCAATGATTTTTTGCAATTAAGCTTTCCCCGGGTATCGTCGGGCGTGTAAGCCGATGGCAGCAGCGGGTCTACGGCCGGATCCCATGCGCGGACATTGATGCCGTTTAATATCCCGGACAAGGATGAGCTTCGGTGACGCAGCAACCCGTCCATGCCTTTCCCGAATTCCCGTGTCTGAATCTCCAGGGAATGGGTCGGGCTGACCGTGGCGATGAGATCCGAATATACAATTCCGGATTTGAGCAGACTGACGTTCCCCCAGTATTCCATGCCGCCGGGATGAAAAAAGCGCTCTCCGGGCAACCCCGTCAGATAAAATTTCTCAGCAGGGAAAATGCCCTGATAGCCCAGATTGTGTATGGCAAAAAGGGTCGGGATGCCCGCAACCCATCCTGAGGCACCCTTCATGATGGCAGGGATCAGTCCCGTCTGCCAGTCGTTGCAATGAATACAATCCGGCGGGATCGGGAAATGGGCCGCCAACTTCAATACCGCATGGGAAAAAAATGAAAACCGCTCCAGATTGTCATAATAATCGCCGGAAACGTTTCCGTAAAGATTGGGCCGGTCATAAAAATCTTCCCGCTCAACAAAATATACGGGAACACCGTCTTCGGCGTTCCCTTCCAGAATATTGCCTTTTAGTTTTTCCCGGCCCAACGGAACCTCAAAACCGGAAATCATCTTTTTCAACGGGAGGTTTTGGTTTTGAACAACCCGGTAATACGGCAGGACAAGGCGCGCGTCCACACCAAGACCCCGCAATGCTGCTGGCAGAGACCCGGCCACATCGGCCAGTCCGCCGGTCTTTGCAAAAGGTGCGGCTTCAGGCACTGCGAATAGGATGAACATTCAGATTCTATCCAAAAGAATTTGAAATATCGAATATCGAACAAGGAATTTCGAACCGCAGAAGTGGGAATATTACTTCGACATTCGACATTCCTTGTTCAGTATTCTGCGGTTTAAAAAACTGTAATGTGAACTGGTCATGAAAGCGAAAAATAAACTATCAGAATGAAAAAACAAAAAACTGGCAAATCAAATTTCACAGGTTTGATCAAAAAGATTGACGGCCGCCTCATCGCATTTTCTATTCCAGACATTGATCAAATACGCTTTATGATTTTCAAACTCACGGGCCTGATCTTCGACCAATTGCTCGGCCTGCTCGGTGGACATATCCCAGCTCTGATGGACAAAAGACGCCACCCGTCCGTAATACAGGGGCGTCATAACCTCAATGAGTTTATAACGGTTGACGGTCCACATATGGAAAGTGGCCGCCAGTTCATAGAGTATGCGAACCCATGCTTCGGTTGAAAAGAAAAACCGGCCCGTCGGCAGGGCGGCAGCTTCTTGAAGCGCGTCAAAGCTTTCAGGCGAAAAAATTTCCCTGTAAAACGCTGAGAACTGCTTAAATCCGGTTTTAAACAGTCCGACCAGCCGATCTGGGTTCACTTGAACCGGTTCGGGAATGATGGAACCATCAAATCCGAAAGTGTCCACAGGCGCGCTCCCGCGAATTCCCTTCCAGATATTTTCGTATTGCTCCATAAGCGTGAATATGGTCCACAATACCTGGCGAAACATGGGCGCCAGATGTTGCGCAGGATCTTTGGCGTCATGAATTTTAACCCCGAGATTCGCCTGGCATACTTTAAAATTCTGGGTGATGGCGTTGGTGGTCATCCAGATATCGATGCCGAATCTCGCAATATCCGTATCCCAGACATCCTGTTCGATGTAATAGCGCGCCACGTTTTCGGAAAAAGCAAAATCACCGCCGATGGGCTGGCGGATCCTTTTCCCATAAAGGGCCCGGGTCAGATTGTATACAATATTGTTGGTGATGGTTCCGTCATATTTATGACGCATATAGACCGGGGCCACGTAATCATATCCTCGGCTCAATACCGGGTCCATAAGGTATCTGACCCAGTCAGGCGTGATGCTCCGCAAATCTGAATCGACCACCGCGCAGACCCGGACATGAAGCTGTTTGGCCGATTCAAAAAAAGAGCGCAAAGCGCTCCCTTTTCCGCCCGGCCCCCGATAAATGGAGACGATCTTTTCCTGCCAGGGTTTTAACTGAAAGTCTTTGGCCACCTCCCGTGTGTCATCCGTGGAGCCGCCGTCAGAGATCATGATCACGCTTCTAAAATCCTGGTAATGATGGAAAAGTCCGTGGGAGAGCATCTGGATGACATGGGCGATGGTTTTTTCATTATTATAACAGGGAATACCCACCAGAATATCCGCGGATCCGATTTCTTCCAGTCGTTTTGACGTATACCCCCGTATGGCTGTGTTAAAAACCATCATCAAACTCCCTTATCGGAGCACCCTACTTGTCCTTGAGATCCAGCTTGCATTTTTGATCCTTGGCGTCATAGACCATCACGACTTCCTGATGATCTTTCCTGAATTTGCTCAATTCTTTATATTCCTGGTACATCCTTTGCCTGAACTCTGTCGGGGTTTCCTTTGGTTGAGCGCCGTACTGTTTCAATCTTTCCACCTGGACTTCCCATAGAGTTTCAATGGAATACTGGGACTTGGTTTTTGGGACTTCTTTCATGCCCCCCGAAGGACCTGAAGGGGCTGGGGGTGTTTCCAGCTCAGGGTTCCTGGTTTGCCGGTAAGAGGAATCTGAATTTTCCCACATCTGGTTCCATGCCCTCTGGTAATAATAAATTTTCCACTGCAGGTTATCCAATAGCGCCTCAAGGTGCTTGTTGGACGCATGGGGGTCTATGCGGTAGCGCTGGATCCTCTCAATAAACTCAATGTGACGCGGATGGGCATTTCTCTGTCTGTCCGCCAGATAAAGCCGGATTTTTTGATCCATTTCATGTATTTGCTGGATCATCCGGTTCAGCTCATTTTCAATCGTTCTTCGCCTGCCTTGAAGATCTTTTGTGTCTTTTTGAGATAAGTTCACGCCATGCTCTCCTTGATTTCAAATTCATATCCATGCATATCAACCGATCGTTGAAGACGCACAGTTTTTTCCTTCGTTTTTTATTATATTTATCAAGATCTTTCAGAGATGTAAAGCGTATCGGGAAACGGCGAAAAAAAACCACATGATGCCGGGTTGGCAATATGTGGCCTTTGAGTCAAATTATTGGGGGTATTGTCAATATAAAATCGCCATGATCAATCGATCACCAGGCATTTAAAATCTCGCTCCCCTTGGATTTTGCGATTTCATCCTGGAATTGATTGAAACGAAATCCAACAACTTTCACCAGATAGGACATGACCACATAGCCCATTTGAGGATCCTTTTCAAAAAGCGCGACCAATTCTGCTTTTGAAATTTTGATGACAGAACAGGTGCGGGTCCCGCAATAGCCTGACAGGCGCATTTGATGCGGGGGAACGAAACAGGACCAGCCCAGAATCCGTTTCTTTTGTTCTTCAACAGAAAGCGTTGAAATCGTTGTCTGATCGGATGTGGGACGGTTGCCCGGCAGTTCAAACCGGAGATCCACCTGCCCGTCGGCAACGATCCATAAAAAATCAGCCGGATCTCCTTCTCTAAACAACCTGTCTCCCCGGTTAAATGCCAGTTTCTGGCAAAACTTCCGGATGGTTTCAAGCTGTCCGTCGTTGAGTCCTTTGAACAATTCGATTTTATCCAGTTCCTCAAGAGTAACCATAGGATCTCCTTATCAGAATATATACCCTGTTTTTTATATTCGGTCCTTATCCAGAAATCTGTACATCCATATTATAGCAAAGCCGACAGCAACTCAAGCACCTGTTGGCCTCATTCTGCGCGTTGTCTTCGCTGATGACCAGATCCACTTCTTCAAATGTATGGATCCGCTCTGCCACGGGCAATTCCGGCATTTCCGCGCGTTTTTTCTTGGTGACCCCTTCTACGGATTTAAATATCGACTCGGCAATATGTTTGTTTAAAAGCTGCTTGGGCTGGGCCTCAACCGGCTTGCCCTTCAGGAACAAATCCATGGACCGGGCGGCTTTTCGTCCGCCGCCGATGGCGTCCACCACCAGGGCCGGGCCGGTGGCCGCATCGCCCGCTGCGAAAATGTAAGGGACATTGGTCTTGCAGGTGGCGGGATCCACATCAAATGTATTCCACCGTGTCACCCTCACGTCGTCCAGGCGATCCCCCTTTCCCCTGAAACTCATGTCCGACGACTGGCCGATGGCGGTGATGATCATGTCCACATCCAGTATGGTTTCAGAACCGGCCACAGGCACAGGCCGGCGGCGACCGGAAGCGTCCGGTTCCCCCAGCTCCATTCTGAGGTATTCCAAACCGACGACCTGCTTGTCCTCATTTCCCACTACCTTGTTGGGAGCGGCAAGAAACACAAACTCAATGCCTTCATGTTCTGCAGCCACGATTTCAACCTCATTGGCCGGCATTTCCTTGCGGGTTCTTCTATATACAAGATATACTTTTTCAACGCCCTTGCGGACAAGGGTCCGGCAGCAGTCAATGGCCGTATTTCCGCCGCCGACCACAGCAACCCTTTTACCGATCTTCACAGGCGTTTCATTGCCGATTTTTGCCAGAAAATCAATTCCGGTAAAGCATCCGTTAAGGTCTTCGCCGGGCACGCCCAGCTTATAATCGTTCCATGCGCCCACGCTGAAAAATACAGCGTCAAATCCCGCTGCGATCAGAGATTTGAAATCAAAATCAACGCCCAGTCGGACGTTGGTGTGGCTTTCCACCCCAAGCTTGAGGATTCCATCGATCTCCCAGTCCAGGACCTTTTTGGGAAGCCGGTATTCCGGAATGCCGTATCTCAGCATGCCGCCCAGCTTTGGCATGGCTTCAAAAATATCCACCCGGTGCCCGGCCCGCCTCAGGAAATACGCGCAGCTCAACCCGGCCGGACCGCCGCCGATGACCGCCACCCGTTTGCCCGTATCCGGCGCGCAGGGTATGGGAAGGCGTTTGTTGGAGTTCATTTCCCAGTCCGCCGCAAACCGTTTCAACTGGTTGATGGAGACCGGATCATCGGCCAGACCCCGTCTGCATTTGGTCTCACAGGGATGGGGGCAAACCCGGCCGCATGCCAGCAGCAAGGGGTTTCTTTCCCGGATGGTGTTGACCGCATCGGCGTATTCGCCGTTGCGGATATGAGCAATGTATCTGGGAATATCGATCTCAGCAGGGCATGTCTGGCTGCAGGGCGCCAGGGCGTCATCTTCGGCATTGAGATGCAGCAGACGCTGGGAAATGGAGCGGACTTCCAGAATCGGCTTGGGGCAGACTTTTTCGCACGCGCCGCACCCCACGCATTTTTCCTTGTCCACCACGGGATACCCGTCCGGTCCCAGGTGAATGGCGTCAAACCCGCAGGCTTTCACGCAATCCCCCAGCCCCAGACATCCCACCCGGCAATCCCTTTTTCCCTGATACATGGATGCCAGCGCCCGGCAGGAATTCAAGCCAAGATAATAAAACCGGTCCGTGGCACGGTTTCCGCCGTCGCATGTATTATATGATTTCAGAGGTTCGGCAATGCCGATTTCAGCGCCCATGATCCCCCCAATTTCAGAGACATTTTCCGGCCCGATGAGAATGCAGGCATTGGGCGGGGCCTCCTCGTTGACAATCGCCTTGGCGGCTGCCGAGCATCCCGCGAACCCGCATCCGCCGCAATTGGCGCCTGCCAGCAGGCCCTCAATCTTCTCAACACGAGGGTCTTCGTAGACATAAAATATTTTGGACGCAAAGCTCAGAATCAGCCCGCACCCAGATCCCAATGCAAACAAAAAAAGAACAGCTTCAACCATATCATGCCTCAATCACAAATCTTTTATTTAAACCATTCCCTTAAATGCATAGAATGCAAGCGAAATCAAACCTGCTGTCACCAATCCGATAGAGGTGTCTTGAAGGGGTTTCGGTACCCTTGCAAGAAGCACTCGCTCGCGAATTCCTGTAAAAAGAATCAGTGCCAACCCGAAACCAGCGGCATAGGCAAATGAAGAAACCAGCGCTTCAATAAATGAATATTCCTCTTTGATATTGATCAGGCAAACACCCATGACCGCACAATTGGTCGTAATCAATGGGAGAAAAATCCCTAAACCGGCATACAACGCCGGAATGCTTTTCTTGAGAAACATCTCCACGAATTGCACCAGACCGGCGATCACCAAAATAAAGGAAATCGTCTGGAGATATTCGATCCCCAACTTCTTGAGGCAATATACATTAAGCACCCATGTAATTACTCCAGCCATGACCAAGACGAAGATTACGGCCATCGCCATGCCGACAGCGGTCTCCATCTTCTTTGAAGTGCCTAAAAATGGGCAGTTGCCCAGATACTGCGCCAGAAGAATGTTATTGATCAAGATGCAACTGATCATCAATACCAGTAAATCACCCATAAATACTCCTAATCGTTACCCATAAAGTTTAACGTTTCATCCTTTGACAGCCTGTTCGAGCGGCGATTATTTGCCGCCGGCCAGGTTCATGAGGCACAGCATCAGTCCCAGACATACAAAAGCGCCCGGCGCTTCCACCATAAAAGTAAATGGTTCAAAAGACGGACCAAAAACATGCATGCCATAAAAAGTTCCATAGCCGAAGATTTCCCGGATAGCGCCGAGAGAAGCCAACGACAGTGTGAACCCGATGCCCATGCCAAGACCGTCTGCAATGGAGGGAAGCAGCTTATTTTTTGAGGCAAACGCCTCCGCGCGGCCCAACAGAATGCAGTTCACCACGATCAATGGGATGAAAATCCCCAATTGCCGGAAAATAGCATACGTGTATGCCTGCATCAAAAGTTCCACCACGGTGACAAATGTTGCAATCACAATAATATAGCAGGCAATCCGGACCTTGGGGGGAATAATATTGCGCAAGATGGATATCAGCGCATTGGAAAAAAGTAACACAAATGTGGTGGCGATCCCCATCCCGATACCGCCCTCAACAGACTTTGTAACCGCCAGTGTCGGGCAAAGTCCCAGCACCAGACGAAAGGGGGGGATTTCATTCCAAAGACCTTTTGTAAATTCCTGAGCGATTGTTTTGGCCATAAATATAAACTCCCTAACCGGAAAAAGTCTTTAATTGCTTTTGGATTTCAGGCTTCAGGCGCTGATATGCTTCCCCGGCCTTTGAAATTGCCGCGCATGCAGCACGTGAAGTGACGGTCGATCCCGTTAATGCATTGATCTTACCGCCATCCTTTGTAACCTTGGGAGCCGATGTGATCGGCATTCCGACAAACTGACCGGTGAAACCTTTATCTGTTTCAATACTTGCCCCGAAGCCGGGTGTTTCATTATGCGTCGTAGCTGCGATGCCGACGACCTTATCGGTATCCACGTCGACCGCCACCATCAAACCGACGTTGCCGCCAAAGCCGGTTCCGAAATCTTCAAAAGCAACCACATTGGCTTTTCCGTTGAATTTACCCACAAAAAAGCTTCGCTGGGTCTCCCCGTCGGCGATTGCAAATCGATCGGTAATCGGGTCGTTGGCTGCGCCCTCCAAAATCTTTTTAATCGCCGGCCCTTTCACAAACTGAAGCACCTGAAGATCAATGCGCTCCTGGGTGCTGTTTCGCAATGCGGCCAGCAGGCCGCCCGAAGCCGTGCTGAGAATGGTCAGCACAACAACCATTTTAATAATTTCACGCATGAGTGATCACCTCTCCAATGGTTTTGGGTCTGATTTTATCCACAAGGGGATTGATGAGATTGGCGATAAGGATGGCGAACACAACGCCATCCACGTGCGCGCCGATATTTCGGATCAGAACGGTCAGGATTCCCGCTCCTGCACCATAGATCATCATGGGGATGAAATTCACAGGCGAAGAAGAATCCTCAGTGATGAGATAAAAAGCGCCCACCAGGGTATAGCCGGTCAGAAGATGGATGCCCGGTCCCGCGTATACAGGGTTAACTTTGTTGAAACACAGGGCGGTGACCCCCACGCCCGCAAGAAAAGACAGTGCGATTTCCCAGCGGATATATCCTCTGAGCATCAGATATATCCCGCCGGCAATCAAGCCGATGCCGCAGGTAGCGCCGATGCCGCCGATCTGACGGCCCATCAGGAGGTCTTTCAAAGAAATCCCACCTACTGCCGATGCGCCGAAGGATTTCATCAGCGTCAGCGGGTAGACGGCATTAAAGTTGAACGCATAACTGGCCAGCGCGGCGTTAAAGTCCAATATTTTTCCCCAGGAAAGCATGAGAATGGCGATTGCCAGCATCACCGGATTAAAGGGATTCCCGCCGATGCCGCCGTAGATGTGCTTGCCGATGACGATGGCAATGCAGGTGCCGATCACCACAATCCACCAGGGAGCCGTTGCGGGCAGCAGCATCGCAAAGATCATGCCGATCACCGCGGCATTGCCGTCGCCGATGGAAATGGGCCTTCGGGTCAGGATATTCATGATGATTTCCCACATCATGGCCGAACCGACAGACAGCGCGACCACGCCCAGGGCCGGCACGCCGTACTGATAGACGCCGGGTACTACGGCCAACAAGCTTGCCATAAAAATGTTGCAGCTTTTTTTGGAAATCCTGCTGCCGTTGTGCCAGAAGGGCGCATAAGAAACTGTTAGTTTGGGTGTAGCACTCATTCATTTCCTCCACTATTTATTCCATTTATCATTCAAGCGCTACCTGCGTTGGCTGCGTCGTCGGTTCCTCGGAGTACACTAACGTACACCTGCGTCGCCTCCTCCTTGCCGCCTTGGTATCATCTTGAATGCTAAATGGAATCATAATCTTTCCAAGGTGTGTTTGGCCAGCTTGATATGCTGCAAAATCGGGATTCTGGACTCGCAGACATAGGCGCAGAACCCGCATTCAATGCAGGCGAAAAGCGCGAATTGATCCCGGGCAACCTCAAACTGACCGGCTTCAAGGTACCGCACCAGCATGTTGATCGGGACCTTGACCGGGCAGACCCGGATGCATTCACCGCAATTGATGCAAGGCGTATCCGGCTGTTCGGGTATGGTTTTAGACTCCTGGAGGATCAAGGTATCCATGTCCGGAAGAACCGGATAATCCGCCGAATAAACGGAAAAACCCGTCATGGGGCCGCCCACAATCAGCCGGTCCCCGTCACCCAGCGTTTCGCTCATGGCGTCCAGGATATCCTGCAAAGGGGTTCCGACAGGAGCGGAAACCAGCCGCTTCCTGCCGTCTTTTGAGAGGAATGTGATGATCTTCTCAAAGGGAATCCGGCCGGTATTGTAAGCTGCGCCGATGGCGGCAACCGCTTCAGCCGTAAAAAACGCCACGCTCTTTACGGTTGTTTGATTCTGGGGCTTATCCCTCTGTGCAAGCAGATACCTCTCGATGAGAACCGGATGCGCCGAGGGATACGCCATGTCCACGGATTTCAGTGTCGCGCCGGAGGACCCCGCTACTTGAACAAGCTGCGGCGGGACTATCAGGACCACATTGTGAACCCCTGTAATTTGACGCAGCACGCCGATTCCTGTTTTAACGGAGGCGATGTTGTTTTTAACCACATATTGATTGGTGGCGCTGACCAGATCATTGTCCATCCCCAAAACCGCAATGGTCTGAACCGGGTGGTTCTTATCCGCAAATACGCCGAATCCGGGATAGCCGGGGAGGCATTTGAGGAACTCCATGGCATTGCCCAAACCCGGCGCCTGATGGATACTTTTAAAACTTTCATCCACAGACTGTTGTGACGGATCATCGATGGCAATAGTTGCGGATATGATTTTTTTTCCAAAAATACCGGTCATCGAGGTTATGTCCGTAATCTTTCCGGACATGCTCGAGAGCATATACGGGACGGCGGGGTCGGTAATGCACAATTTTTGTCCGGCTGAGACAGTGTCTCCGACCTTAAACGCCGGCTGAGGGGAATCCCCGCCGGTTGGGCTGAAAAAAAGAATGATTTTTTTCTTCGGAGATACCGGCACAGGCTCAGCATAGCTTTCATCCACAACCGCGTATGACAGCTTCGGTGTCATGCATCCAAAAAACGATCGTTTTATCATGGAACAGCCTTTGTTCAATGGTTAACTTAAAAAGTAAACGCCTAAGGGAAAGCGCGCCTGAAGTGTCATCATCGCATCCTTATGATTAGTATCCATGGCATGTTTTGCAATCCGCCTCTCCAGGCCCGGCTCCCAGGTCTTCATGACACCCCATGCACTGGTTATGAAACGCTTCAATTTTTTTACGGGGCGTATGGCAACCGGCACATTCTGATTTCCCGGGCGAAAGTCCCATTTCTTCATGGCAACCGATGCACTGCTGGTGAAACGCATCCATATAGCTTAAAATGGACTCATCGCCAGAATCCCTCAAGTGGCAGTCTCCGCAGGGTTCCAGGCCGCCCGGTTTGCCTTCCACATAGTCATGATGGCATTGCGCACATTCAAGCCCGTAATCCTCGCTGTGAACTTTATGGTCAAAAAAACCCTTTTCGCCAAGAGCCCGCCGGTATTCTCCATCTTTCTGGTGACAGGCCCCGCAGGCGTCAGGCTTCTCCGACTGACCATCCTTATGAGAATGGTGACAGTCATCACATTCCAGATTATAGGCGTCGCTGTGGGTCTGATGATCAAACAGCACATTGCCTCCCAGGGCGTGGAACATGACCCGCACCGGCAAATCCGGCGCTTTTGCAGGAACCACGGTATAGCTTAAAATCCCGACAGCCAGACACACAACTGCAACGGCAAAGCCCAACAGTTTCTCATTCTTTGAAGTCATCTCAGAACATTCCTTTCGACTGGGAAATATATTTTAAACAACTTCTTATGATAAAATAAAAAAATTTCGTATCAAGGCGTTGCACTTTCAAAATATTCAATCTGAACAACTTTTGAAATTTCTGAATAACCCTAAAATATAATTATAAATTTAAAAAATATTAAGGGCAGATAATTAGTATGCCGGATACTGTTTGTCAAGATTTTTATGCCTTTGGATTATCGATAAAAACTCAAACAGATTATATGGCGGCGGTCATTTGAGTAATTTATTATAATAGTTGGATATTTGGAGAATTGTGCTCAGGAAAGCGGCGGGAATCTCAGGCAAAGGGAGCTTGATGGACGGTAAATATGGACGGAGGTCATTGAGGAGCGCAGCGACGAAGCAATCCCAACCAAATCCGATTGGTGATGAGATTGCTTCGCTTCGCGCAATGACAAACCTTTTTTTGCGAAGCCGTCAGCCTCGGGTGGATTAAAAAGCGCCAACCATTTTCAAATGCTCAGGTTGCGCCCTAAAATAAC
The DNA here is from genome assembly GCA_025453995.1 of Desulfobacterales bacterium. Classification (GTDB taxonomy): domain Bacteria; phylum Desulfobacterota; class Desulfobacteria; order Desulfobacterales; family Desulfosalsimonadaceae; genus JALOPH01. The sequence continues at coordinate 288 of JALOPH010000039.1, read as the reverse complement.
TGGATTTTGAAAAATTCCTGCGATTGTTTTTTTATTTTACCTGATAGAAATATAACCCACCACCTCCGTGGTGTGGTATGTGTAGCTGCTTTTTGATTTCTCTTCAGCGACATAAACAGTTACATAAGAAGTGTATTTGTATTTCCAGCGCAAATTGCAGGTATCGGCTTCATCCAGGGTCTGAATATCCGCAACAAAGACAGGCGCCCCTCTGAAAGAAGAGCTGAATCTGATTGTATAGTTTCTATTGGTTACCGCATTATTTGTCTTTGCCACTTCATAAGTCAT
>JALOPH010000038.1 GCA_025453995.1 Desulfobacterales bacterium | reverse complement strand
CTGGAAAGCCAAGCTCGCGCTCACGGAATTAGGAACATACTTTAGCAAGGGAATTTCGGAAGCGGTTAATGAGAACCCGGCGCTCCGACAGCTTTCCATGATCAAAGGGCCTGAAATCACCAACATCCGCATGAAAACAGTCAACCAGAAGCTTTCCTACTGGGAAACCGTTGATGATGATGAACTGGCAAAATCCTTGGCCAACCACCTGACGGCGTATGACATCCAGGAAATGGCGGAAGCCGCCAACAATTTCCTGCGCATCTTCAACCGGCTGGGCGAGCAAAAACCAGACATTTATGCGGAACTGGCCGGCCAGTTTGCCGGCGCCATTGACGGGTATGAGCTGGCCAAAGCCGGGCAGCAGATATTTGATGGGGCAGGCCGGGAATTAAAGCCCCTGGCGCGTTCGATGGTCCCGAAGCTTGTCATGTGGATCTGCGGTGTCATCGCGCCGGCAGATGATGAATATGAAGATGACGCACAGGAGGCGCGAGAGGCTCTCCGGACGTTGTTTATGAAAGAGGAGGTATAACATCCGAACCGGGAATCCAGGAGCCAGAAGTCAGAATCCAGAATAAGAGGAGTGAAATTAAATATGAACATATTTTACGATGCTGCAACAAAAGTTCAATCCCAGTCAATCATCGACTGGAAAGCAGCCGGTAAGCCCGTGGTAGGATATACCTGCTCTTATACGCCGGCGGAAATATTTTATGCCGCCGACATCCTGCCGGTGCGCCTGAGGGGAATTGAAACCGAAGGCATGGAAGTGGGCGACACCTATTTCGGGCCGTTTATCTGCAGCTTTCCCAAATGCATCCTTCAATTGGCCGGCAAGGGAAAATTTGATTTCCTGGATGGCGCCATCATCACGCCCGGATGCGACGGCATGCGGCGGCTGGATGAATGCTGGCGAAAGGCAGGCGAGGATTTTCAGGGAATCGTACCCGGGTATTTCTATTATTTCGATGTGCCCCACAAGGCCGAAAACCACGGCATGGCATGGTATATTGACGAAATCAGGCTCTTGATTAAAAGCATTGAAGACCATTTCAAGGTCAATGTCACGGATAAGAAGCTCACGGCAGCCATCAAGGAATTCAATAAAGGCCGCCGACTCTTAAAAGAACTTGAAGATTTGAGATCGGGTGATGATGTGGTGGTATCGGGAACGGAGGCTTTTGCCGCAACTGTAGCCGGAACCGTGATGCCAAGGGATGAATACACCGCAGAACTCAAAAAATGGATCTCCTCTTTAAAGAAAAAGAAAAAATCATTAAGCGAAGATAAAAAACGGTTGATGGTGGTTGGCAGTGTCAGCGATGAAATCGATCTTTTCCAATTGATCGAAAATACCGGCAAAGCCATTGTGGTTGCTGAAAACCTGTGCTTCGGCATCCGGTATGAAGGAAACGAAGTCAAAGAAGACGGCGACCCGGTGGAAGCGCTGGCGCAGCATTACTTAGGCTCATCGGTCTGTCCCCGCATGTACGGCAAATACAAAGAACGGGTCAACACGCTCAAAGAACGCATTGATTATTCAAAAGTCGATGGGGTGGTCATGCAGAACATCCGGTTCTGTGACCTTCACGGCGCGGAAAATGCATTGTTTGCACGAGACCTTGACAAAATCGGAATTCCATCTCTTAGGGTGGAGCGGGAATACGGACCCCATATCGACGCCGGTCGGATGAAACTGAGGATCAACGCTTTTCTGGAACAGATTTCCGGGAAACAGCAGATGAAAAAAACTGCGGAGCGGAAAGCGGCGGTTAGTGCTTAGTATTATAATCAGTCCGCTCCTTTACAGTCGCGGCTCCGATATTTCGGCCCTGATTGCTGACGCACGCGGCTATGTTTAGGTGGGTGGTAACAAACAAAAATATATAGATATATAACGAATGGATATACTTTCAAAAGTTAATAATAAGAATAAAAACAATGATTGTCAGAGCCGCTTTGCAGATCAGAGCCGCGACCGTAAGGGAGCGGTACAAAAACCGTAAAAAAGGCACCACTGCAAAACATTTTTCAAGGAGAAAAAAATGCGACCTGAAATGCGAGAATACAATTACGACTGGATGATGGGGAGTTTGCTAAATGTTGCGGCAAAAGTTCCCCACGGCACGCCAAAGGAGACTGAACTCACCTATCGATATATTCCATATTTTAAAAGCGGACTCAGTGCTCTTATCAATGTCGGCCCTCCTGGAATTCAGTTTTTAAGCCTGGTGGCTAAATATTATGAAAACATTCTGACGGCCCGGGAACAGGGAAAAAAAATCGCAGCCACCACGTTTTGCAATACCCCCGCCATCTTATACGCCATGGATATTGTTCCGGCTACTTTTGAAATACTGACTGCCATCGGATGCCTGGTCTGGAAGCGGGGCATGTTTGACTACATGGATTATTGCTGCGAGGTGGGGATGCCGGAAACATCCTGCTCCTCCCAGCGGGGCGCGCTCGGAGCGGCGCTTGCGGAGCTTTCCGAAAAGATCGACTTTGTCATCTGCGACACGCCGGGAGTATGCGATACCAATGCCAACGCGTTTGCCTTTGCTTCCGTTTACATGGACAAACCCTTTTATCAGCTCAATTACCCCAGCACCATCGGCGACGGCCGGAGCCAGAAATATCACATTGACGATTACAAGGAGATGATCCGGTTTATTGAAGAACACAGCGGCAAAAAGCTTGACTATGACCGGCTGAAGGAAGTTCTCAGGGAAATCGACAAGCAGGACGCCATGATAGCAGATATGGAAGATATGCTGATGCTGAGACCCACACCCATTCCTCCCATATTTAATGTCATGTTATACGCGGCGCGATTTTGTTTTTCAGGTCATCCGGAATACACAAAGCTTTTGGAAGTCATGGTAGATACGGCCCGTAAAAGGGCGGCTGCGGGGATCCCTGGGTTAAGCGCCGGCAAGGAAAAACTGCGCGCGTTTATGTGCTACATCGATCACTACACCGTGGACATGAATTTTTATAATTTTTTTGAAGAACGGGGAATCGCCCATACCGGATCCATTCTGACGCGGAACTTTCGCGACAATAATAAATATGTAGAGACGCTGCCGGGCAACACTTACGGAGTCGATACGTCTTCGCCGGATGCCATGCTGGATTCTATTGCCCAGATGAATGCCCGACTGCCGATGGTGCGATCCATCCGGGGGCCCTATGACCGCAACGGCATGTGGCTGGAAGAATCGCTGGCCTGCGCAAAACTATACCAGGCCGACTGCGTGATTTATAACGGCACGCCCGGCTGCCGCAACACCTGGGGAATGGTCAAGCCCTTTGCCCGGGACATGGAAAAGCAAGGGTTCCCGACCCATATCATGTATGATGACGCGTTTGACGACCGGGTGGAAGCCTGGGATGCCACGCGTGAACGGTTAGATGAATTTTTTCACGTAAGGGGGTTGTTATGAAGATAGTTGCCGGCTGTGATGTGGGATCGCTTACATCTAAAGCAGTGATTATGAGAGACGGAAAAATTATCGGCGCCAGCATCATCAGGTCCAAGCCTCGGCCCAAGGACTCGGCAGACGCGGCATTGGAATCGGCATTAAAAGATGCCGGTATTTCAAAGGATGATATCGGCTATATCATCGGCACCGGATACGGCCGGGATAAAATCGGATTTGTCGATGAAGTGGTATCGGAAATCACCTGCCACGGAAAAGGCGCGCGCTGGCTCCTGCCCTCTGTGGAGACCGTCATCGATATCGGCGGCCAGGACTGCAAAACAGTAAAAATCGATGCGGACGGACAGGTTGTCAAATTTACCGCCAATGACAAATGCGCTTCCGGCACGGGACGATTCTTGGAAGTCATGGCAAAAGTTCTGGGGATCAGTGTGGATGATCTGGGGAAGCTGTCTCTTAAGGCTAAATCGCCCATCACTCTGGCTTCCACCTGCACGGTATGGGCCCAGGCAGACGTGATCAAATACATCAATTCCGGAGTGTCCATTGAAGACATCGGCGCGGGCATCAATACGGCCATGGCAGCCCGGGTGGCGATCCTGGTCAATTCCCTCAAACCCAAGGGCGACATTCTCATGACCGGCGGCGTGGCAAAAAACGTCGGCGTGGTTTCAACCCTGGAGAAGCTGCTGGGCGTCAAAATCAAGAAGGCCAGAAAAGCCGATCCCCAGATCGCCGGCGCCATCGGCGCGGCGTTGCTGTCCTTGGAAAAGGTGAATGGAAAAAAATCATAATATTATGGCAAGCCCAACAATCTCCCCTAACCCCTCTTTGTCAAAGAGGGGAATTGAAGTCCCCCTTTATAAAAGGCGGATTTAGGGGGATTTTGACAAAGGCATTGATTACACGAATAAACATAAAGGAGGAGATATACAAAATGATTGTAGCGGGCTGCGACATCGGTTCCCTGACCGCCAAGGCGGTTATTATGGAAAACTCAAAAATCTTATCCAGCTCGGTAATCCGCGCCCAGACCAAACCGTCCGATTCAGCGAACCAGGTCATGGCAAAGGCGCTCAAAAATGCAGGGCTTGCCATGAAAGACATCGGATATGTTGTCGGCACCGGATATGGCAGAGAACTGATCCCTTTTGTAAAGAGCGTGGAATCGGAAATTTCCTGCCACGCCAAGGGCGCCTGGCACATCATGCCGTCGGCGCGCATGGTGATCGACATCGGCGGCCAGGACGCCAAAGCCACCCGTATGAACGCCAATGGAGCCGTGGCCAGGTATATTTATAATGATAAATGCGCATCCGGCACCGGGAGATTTCTCGAAGTAATGGCAGAGGCGCTGGAAGTGCCCTTAGAGGAAATGGGCGCCATGGGCGCAAAATCAAAGGAAAAGCTCTCCATTTCCAACCAGTGCGTTATTTTTGCAGAAACCGAAGTGGTGTCCCTGGTCAATGAAGGCAAAGAATCGGCTGACATCATCAACGCCCTTCATCACTCGCTGGCAAAACGCGTGGCGGCTCTGGCAAGAAGCATTGATGTGGAGCAAGACGTGGTCATGACCGGCGGCGTAGCAAAAAACTCCGGAGTGTTTAACGCGCTGTCTGAGGCATTGAACATTAAAATGAAATCATTGGATGGGGTCGATCCCCAGATTATTGGTGCATTGGGAGCGGCGCTGTATGCCCAGGAAAAAGCCGCAAGGCAGTAAAAATGAAATATCGAATATCTAACAAAAAATTCGAACCGGAGAAGCAAGAGGGTTGGGTTGAGGACCAAAAGTCAGCACCATGAGACGAAACTCAGTAAAGATACAGAGAGATATATTAAGTAAATATTCATTTACAATTCTCAATTCTCAATTCTCAATTTATAATTATTTCGTCAATCAATCAAAACCCAATTGTGAATAGCCAATTGTCAATTGTGAATTGTCAATTAAAAACCAACCTCAAATGGCGAGTTTAGACCGGCGAATATAGGGTCGAGCAGGGGGCTTACTCAAAAATGGAGGAAATATGCTTAAACCGATCATGGGTTTTCCGGCAACATCCCAGGACAATTACCAGTTAAACGTGATCAACATCCTCCGGCACGCAGCCAGGAGCTTCGGACGCCAGGAAGTGGTTTCCATCAAGCTGGATGGAACAAAACTCCGCTTCTCCTATAACGATGTGTATGACCGGGTCAAACGGCTGGGCAATGCCTTAACCGGCATCGGCGCGCAGGCGGGAGACCGGATCGGCGTCATCGACTGGAATTCCCACCGCCACCTGGAGTGCTATTACGGAATTCCGGGCATGGGCGCGGTGCTGCTGCTGGTCAACATCCGGCTTTCGCCGGTGGATCTTTCCTTTATTCTCAATCACGCGGAAGCCAAATATATTTTTGTGGATGAAACACTGATCCCCATAGCGGAAATGGTGGCAGACCAATGCAAGCCCATCAAAGGGTATATCATTCTAACCGACAAAGACCTTTCGGAAATTAAGACCAAGTTGTCTCCAATATACAGTTATGAAAAACTGCTCCAGGAAGCAGAGCCAGATATCACCTGGCCGGTGATGGATGAAAAATCGGCCTACGGCGCGTGCTATACCACCGGCACCACCGGCCGTCCCAAGGGAGTGTATTATTCCCACAGGGACGTGTATCTGCACGCCCTGTCCATAGGCACCAATGCCGAGATTTCCTGCCGGGACTGCTTTTATCAGCTGGTGCCCATGTTTCATGCCCTGGGCTGGGGTATGCCCCATGCTGCGTTTCTGGTGGGCGCGAAATTTGTGCTCCCCGGAATGTACAATATCGCGGATCTCGGCTCCCTGGCTGAACCATTGGTCAGCGAAGGGGTGACCGCAACCGCCGGCGCGCCGGCCCTGTTCATGCCCATGCTCGAATATATACGCAAGCTCGATAAAAAACCGGATCTCACCGGCGCGCGGTTTCTCTCCGGCGCCTCCGAACCGTCACTCACCCTGATGAAGGGGTTTTATGAAATGACAAAAGCCGAAATTGTTCATGCATACGGCGCCACCGAAACCACGCCGCTGGTTACCATCAACCGGCTCAAGCCCTGGCTGGAAAAAGAATTAAACGATGAACAAAAATGGGATTTGAAGCGCAAGCAGGGATACCCGGTGGTGGGGCTGGATGTGAAAATCGTGGATCACCTGGGAAACAAAGTCCCCCAGGACGGCAAAACACCCGGTGAGATCCTGATCCGCGGACCCTGGATTACAGGGAAATATTACAACGCGCCGGGATCTGAAAGCAGTTTCACGGAAAACGGCTACTGGAAAAGCGGGGATGCCGGGACCATGGATGCCGAAGGCTACATCAAGATCACGGACAGGGTCAAAGACCTGATCAAAAGCGGCGGGGAATGGATTTCATCCGTGGATATGGAAAATGAAACCATGTCCCACCCGGGCGTGCTGGAAGCAGCCGTCACCGGCGTGGCGCACCCCAAATGGGAGGAGCGTCCCGTGGCCCTGGTGGTGCTGCGGCCCGAGGCGAAAGATAAGGTCTCCAAAGAAGATATCATCGCTCATCTGGCCAAAAAATTCGCCAAATGGCAGCTTCCTGAAAAAGTGGTGTTTGCGGATGCCATCCCCAAGACCAGCGTGGGGAAATTCGACAAAAAAGTCATCCGGGAACAATATAAGGATATATATAAAGGATAAAAAAATGAAACAGTTGTCTTCCCGAGTAAAGGAAATGGTCAATATCTTTTCCCAGTCCAGAAAAACATACCGGAAACTGCAAAAACATTTAAACAAGCAGCCGGTAGGGTTCCCTGCCAGCATATCCGGGGTTGAGCTTCGGCTGTTAAGGGAAGTGTTCGCCCTGGCGGAAGCCGATTTAGCACTTGAAATGGATTACAAATTTCAATCATTTGATAAAATTTATGAAAAAGTCAAAGAGCGGGGATATTCGGAAAATGCGGTGCAAAACATGCTCGACAATATGGAAAAAAACGGCGCCATATTCGTTAAAATGGTGAACGGGAAAAAACAATATGCCCTGCACCCATATATTGTGGGCATCTTTGAAATGAAGGTCAATAGCATGACGCCGGATTATTATATGGATATACGGAAATATTTTTCCCAATCCTTTGGCGTGGAATTTCTCACCAGCAAAATCCCCCAGATGCGGGTCATTCCCATTCAAAAGAGTCTTTCCCCGGATATGCATATTGCGACCTATGATGAAATCAGGGAGCTTGTCCTGCAAAATGAGGGCAGAACAGGTCTGGCAACCTGCATATGCCGGAAAGGCAAGGACCTCATCGGGCGGCCGTGTAAGGCGACTGAAAGAAGAGAGATGTGCATTGGTTTTGCAGATTTTCACGATATGTATGTGCGAAACGGATTCGGACGGTCCATATCCAAGGAAGAGGCGTTTGAGATTCTGGCTGAAAATGAAAAGGAGGGACTGGTGCTCATGCCCTCCAATTGCCAGCAATCCCAGTTTGTCTGCAGTTGCTGTGATTGCTGCTGCGGCATCCTTGAAACAGTAAGCATCCTGGCCAAGCCCGGAGAATTTGTCAAAAGCAATTTTTACGCGGTACTGGATGCGGACAAATGCAATGCCTGCGGCAAATGCGCCAAAAAATGCAAGACCGTGGCCATAAAAACCCAAAAAATGGAAGATGGAAAAAAAATAAAAGCCACTGCCATTGATCTGGACCGTTGCATCGGCTGCGGTGTGTGCGTGGCTGCCTGTAAATCGGGAGCCCTGAGCCTGAAGAAAAAAGAAGTGGAATTCGTGCCGCCCTTGGATATGGATGAGATGTATGAGGTGATCATGCAGCATAAAAAAAATGCCCTCCAGCGAACCATTGCTTTCGGACGGGCGGTCACGGGGATTTAATAAATAAAATCTCCCCTTGCCCCTCTTTGCCAAAGAGGGGAATTCAAGTCCCCCTTTGAAAAAGGGGGATTAGGGGGATTTCAGGTAGATTAGCAGCCGCATAGATTCTTATGCACTCATTTTGAGGGTTTATGTCTCAGCTTTTTTGCTGGTTTGAATTGATTTTTTAAACCGCAGAATATTGAACAAGGAATATCGAATTTCGAGGTAGCGTCCCCACTTCTGCGGTTCGACATTCGAAATTTCAAAATTTATTGGATAGTTGGATGTTTGATAAACATTTTGATGAAATACAAAAATATCTGAAACAAAAGAAGGGTGAAGACAAGGTCACCGAATTGTTTCATAATGGGAAAACCCAATGGCCCATGGATAAAAACCGCAACCTGGTCATGGCCCAGGACACAGCTGTGGAACTGGGCAATCCCAGGGATGCGTCCCTTGTTTTTCTGATCTGGATCAATGACCCGGCAAAACTTCAAAATGGCAGGATTACGATCGTTGGACCCGACCTGCCCAAACTTTCCGGGAAGCAGGCGTCATTCGGGAAAATCTTGATAGTGGCAGGCGATGATTTCAACGAGGACAACAGCTTTGACCGGTACCGTGAGATGGAACTTCTGCGCTACGATATCCCGCTGAAAGGCTATATGATGCGGGCCGTGTCCCAGTATCAGCGGGAATGGAGCCGGGTAAGCAGGGAGGCTTTGGACAACGGGTTTTCGTTTAAAGTGATGGGCGGGGCGCTTGTGGATAAATTCCAGGAGCTGAAATACGTAAGCGCGGTGGAAGTAATATTTATTACATCCAGCCGGCAGGATGTGCTTGAGGTAAGCCAAACAGCTGACGAAGCCGTAAAAATCATCGGCGCCATGAACAAAATGGCCGCTGACCTATCCTTTGACTGTGATACCTGCGAATATAACGATGTGTGCGATGATGTTTCCGAGCTTCGGAACATGCATTCAAAATTAAAAAAAGAAAAGGCGGCAGATGCCTGTTAGTAAAAAAAAAGCTTGTATTATCGCCGTGTGCGGCAAGGGCGGCGTGGGCAAAACATCCATTTCCGCCATGATCGTCAAGATTCTGTCGGCAAACCCAGGCAACAAGGTCCTGGCCATTGACGCGGACCCGGCCGTGGGGCTGGCATCCGCCCTGGGCATCCTGGTTCATAAAACGGTGGATGACATCCGCAATGACCTGATCCGGCGGGTTCAGCACGGCACATCAGAAGACAAGACCCAGATTCTTTCCCGGCTGGATTATGAGATGTTTTCAGCGCTGGCGGAGACAAAGAACCTGGCGTTCCTGGCCATCGGCCGGCCCGAAAAAGACGGATGTTACTGCCAGGTCAATCATATGTTAAAGGATATCATCGCATCACTCGCAGATAATTTTGATTATGTGGTGATTGACGGCGAAGCCGGCATCGAGCAGGTGAACCGCCGGGTCATGGAAAAGGTGACCCATCTGATTCTTGTTTCCGACCCTTCGGCTAAAGGTTTGAATGTCGTTAAAACCATCAAAGAGGTGTCGGATTCCGTCGTCGCATATGAAAAACACGGGCTGATTTTGAATCGGGTTCGCGGTGAATCCGAATTTAATCAAATAAAGATGCCGGACGAACTCGTTTCTCTTGGATGGATTCCTGAAGACAACGCCATCCGATCTTTTGATATGGATGGGAGAAGCATTCTTGAATTGGAGAATTCTCCAGCTATGGACGCTGTGAAAAATTGCTTGGATATAGCGCTTTCTTAAAGTGCGGCTGAGCGGTTTTTTCCGTGGGGGCGAAAAATTTTTCGCCCCTACAAAGGATGTGAAGTATAGTCAAAGCAACAGTTTCTATTAAATCATCATAAGGAAAGTTTAAAGTGAATCTGTTCCAGGAACTTCTGGAAAACCCCCTGAACCGTCTGGTGGAGCAGGCAGCCTCCGACGGCCGCATCCCCATCGGGTATTCCTGTTCGTTCGTGCCGGAAGCTTTTCTCATGGCGGACAGGCTGTTTCCGGTGCGCCTGCATGCGCCCGGGGTGTCGGGCACCGAAATCGCGGATATCTATCTGTCCAATTTTATCTGCACCTATTGCCGCAGCCTGCTTGAATTTGCCATGGATGACCGCTTTGACCTGATTCAGGGATGGGTCTTTGTGCCGTCTTGCGCCCATATGCAGCGGCTGTATGATAATTTTGAGTATCTTAAAAAAACCGCGTTCAGCCATGTCCTGGACGTGCCCCGTAAGATCACGGAAGCCACCTTGGCCTGGCAAACGGAAGAACTTAAAATTCTTGCAAACAATCTCAAAGCCCACTTTGGTGTGGACATGAGCGATGCGTCGCTCAGCAAAGCCATCCACCAATGGAACAATTTTGCAGCAGCTATCCAATCCATTGGCGAGCTTCGGAAAAGAACCGACCCGATCATTACCGGCACTGAGTTTCATGCAATGATCATGGCCGCCCTGGTCTCGCCCAAGGATTTGATTCTTCCGAAAATTCTTGATTTTAAAAAAGAGATCGAAAATCGGAAAAGTGCTGGAAATTTCCGGTGCCGGCTGATGGTGGCCGGTTCCCATCTGCATGATCCTGGATTTATCCGGGTCATCGAATCCCAGGGCGGGCTGGTGGCGGCGGATCTTTTCTGCACCGGCTCAATCCCCGGATTTATGCCTGTTGCAACAAACGGCGATCCCATCCGGACTCTGGCTGAGCATACCTTCAAGAAGACGATGTGCCCGAGGATGATGGAAGATTTCGACCGGCGCCTGAAAATCATCATCGATACCGTGAAGGAATACCGGGTGGACGGCGTGGTCATTGAAATCATCAAGTTCTGCGACCTGTGGGGCGTGGACTCCATGCCGATGGTCAGCGCCTTGCGCAAAGAAGGAATCCCTGTATTGAAGCTGGAACGGGAATACGCTCTGGGCGGGGAAGGACAGTTGCGAACCAGGGTGCAGGCATTTATTGAAAGCATGGGCAAATAGTGTATGAATGGAAACCCATTAACATCATTTTGGTGGGTTTCGCCCATCAGCAGACATTCTATAACTGATTGATATTAGTGGGTTGGGTTAAGGTACGAAATCCAAAAAAGAGGAATGGCTCAACCCAACCTGCAACTTAAATAAAAGTTTGTTTAACAGTCCCCCTTATAAAAGGGTGATTTAGGGGGATTTTAAATCGGTGTGGGAAATCCCCCCAACCCCCCTTTGCGAAAGGGGCGTTATTTCGCGGCAATAAATCAGGATGAAAACAATCGTGAAAGAAGCATTCGTAAACGCAAAGCACTTTGTCATGAGGCTGCCGGGTATGGCGATGGACTTTATCAAAAACTCCATCATCGGCTTTTTTTTCGAGGCGAAAAGCTTCAATGATGCATTCATCTATACCAAATACTGGGCTTTCATCTGGGGCAGCATATTCAAATTCATCGGGAAGCTTTTTATTAAGCGTGGCCCCATCGGCGTGTATCGTGTTCTTGCGCAATATCCCTGGATATTGAGGTTTCTTGCCGCGACCAGGCTGCTGCGGCGGCTTACCCGCGGCAGGAAGGGCGCTTATCTGGAATCCACAGCCCTGGTGATCCATGCCATCGCTGTGTTGCTGGTGGAAAAACTGGAAGAAGTCTTTTACCAGCCGGAGCGGCTGCTCATCAATGAAGACCTGGTCCCCCCGGAGATTGCCATGTCCATGGGCCTAAATGTCTGGCTGGTGGAGGGGATGGGGATTCTATTGCCATTTCTGGATTCCGAGGCGTGCCTGGAATTTATTGACGAAGCTGAAAATGCGGGCATGAACCCGGATTCGTGCAGCTTTGTCAAGTCCGCCGTCGGCATGGTCATCAAGAACCAGCAGCCCAAAGGAGTCGCCCTTGTCAGCTCAAACATGCCCTGTGATGCAGGTATGGCATCCTATACATATATCCAGAAAAATTTTGATGTTCCCACTTACCGTGTCGATGTGCCCTATCATTTTTATAATGAACGCGCGGAAAAGCTCTTTGTGGAGGATTTAAAAGGGATGATCGCGTTTTTAGAAAAACATACGCCCGGCCGCATGGACTGGAATAGGCTCCGGGAAATTTGCAGGGCGCGCAACCGCATGATGGAACTGGAACTCGAGCTGTGGGACATGATGCGGGTCAGTCCCGCTCCCCTGGCATCAGAGGCCATCTGGCTGAGCCACCTGTTTCTTTTTCACTGGTTTCCCGGCAATAAGGTGAGCATCCGCCTCTATGAACGCATGGTGGAACTGGCAAAGAAAAATCTGGACGCAAAAATTCCTGCTGTGGAAAACGAAAAATACCGCGCCGTGCTCTGGAACCCCCCGTTTCCGCAATTTCCGGATATTTTTAATCACGTGGAGCGCAGCCACGGCATCACGCTGATCATCGACAGCATGACTTACAACCGGCATGAACTCATCGACTTATCCACGCCCGAGACCATGCTTTCCGGCCTGGTGAAAATCATCATGCAGGGGCCCATGGTCCGCCACACCCGGGGGCCGGCAGAAAATTATTTAGACGATATTTTCCGCTGCTACAAGCAGTTTGACCTTGACATGGTTTGGATCGCCAACCATGTGGGGTGCAAAGGCGGCCAGGCCATGAACGGGATTTTGCGGGAAAAATGCCGGGATATGAAAATCCCCCTGCTGGTCTTGGACTACGACCTGCTGGACCCCCGCATTGTATCGCATGAGGGCATGCTCCGTCAGGTGGATGATTTTATGGACAATGTCATGAAAGACCGGCGGTCATCATCCATGATGCAATGAGACCGACTCAATGATTGAATGGATTTGCAATTACAATATGAATAATAAAATCCCCCCCTGCCCCCCTTTTTGTTCCAAAGGGGGGAACGAAACTTTGGTTAAAGGATGGTAATCAAATGGCCCCAAAATATTTCGGCGGCTGCGACGTGGGATCGACCACCGGCAAGGCCGCCATTTTAGATGAAAACGGCGCGGTTGTTGCATCATCCATTGTGCCAAGCGAAATAGACCCTGAAATAACATCGATCAATGCCCTTGAAAAAGCATGCAGCCAGGTTGCCGGACTTGGAGGCTACAGGCATCTTGCCCGAATTGTGGGAACAGGGTATGGAAGAAACGAAGTCCCGTTCGCCCATGAAAATATTTCCGAGATCAGCTGCCATGCTATAGGCGCCTATTTTTGCAACCCCAAAATCAAAACCATCGTGGACATCGGCGGCCAGGATGTCAAGGCCGTATCTGTTGCCGATGACGGATCGGTTCTGGAATTTGCCATGAACGACAAGTGCGCCGCGGGCACCGGGAGGTTTCTGGAGGCCATGAGCCGGATCTTCCGCATGGACCTGGACACATTTTCCCTGCTGTCACTGAATGCCGCAAAAATCATACCGGTCACGGCCCAATGCAGCGTGTTTGCCGAAAGCGAGGTTATCAGCCTGCTTGCCCGCAAAAGCCCACCCGAGGAGGTGGCGGCCGGCATCAATGCCGCGGTTTCCAAACGCTGCTTTTCGCTGCTCAAACGCATCGGCATGCGTCCCCTGGCGACGGTCACCGGCGGATGCGCCAAAAACAGGGGGCTGATCAAAGCGCTCGCAAAAAGCATCAACATGGAGGTGGCCCCGCTCCCGGTGGATCCCCAGATCATCGGGGCACTGGGCGCAGCGGTCTTTGCCCGGCGAAACGGAAAGAATTAAAAGGAGATGTTCATGAACACGGAAAAACTGTATGACGAATTGGCTGACCGCATGAACCAGGGGCTGATCGGAACCCCCAAAACCCCGGCGCTCATGGAAATTTTAAAAGCGCTCTTTCCCGAGGAAGAAGCCAAAATCGCACTCAAGCTTCCCATGTATCAGCAAAAAACCATGTCCGAGCTTAAAAAAAAATTCCCAGCCGGTCCGGACTCCGAAGCGATCATCGAGCGCATGCGGAAAAAAGGCACGGTGTTCATGAACCGGGAACCGGGAAAAGAGCCGGTGTACCGCCTGATGCCGTCGCTGATCGGCTGGTGCGAGACGCCGTTCTGGCCGGGAAAGGAAACACATCTGACCCGGACGCTGGGGCCGCTTTGGCTGAAATACCTGGATGAGTCTTACTACGGCGAACTGTCCCGAAACAAGCCGGTGCTGCGGGTTATACCCGTTTCAGAGGAGCTTCGCACCTCCCAGGCGGTTCACGATTATGAAGCAGTGGCGCAGATTGTCGGCAACCAGAATTTCTGCGCAGTAGCCCACTGCCCGTGCCGGTTGATGAAAAAAAGCGTCAGCCAGGGATGCGGACATACATTGGAAAATTGTCTGCACTTCGGGTCCATGGGCAAGTACATGGTGGATCAGGGAATGGCCAGAAAGATCACCAAGAAAGAAACACTTGCGATTTTAAAGAAGGCCAATGAAGAAGGGCTTGTTCATGGATCTGAAAATTTAAACGACCTCAATTATGTCAAAACTATCTGTAACTGCTGTGGCTGCTGCTGCGCATTTGTGAATGCCGAGAAAAAAGGGCTTCATGCGTATGCGGCATCCGGCTATGTGGCCCGTGTGGATACCGACGCCTGTGTGGGGTGCGGCATTTGCGAAACCCGGTGCCCTGTGGGCGCAATTAGAAACGTAATAAAAGAAACCGCCGTGATCGATGAAGAAAAATGTCTCGGCTGCGGCGTATGCACCCCGACATGCGCTAAAAAGGCGATTCATCTGGCCAAACGGGAAACAGCGGAAATCCCCCCGGATATCGCGGAATTGTTCCTCGCAAGGTTCAGGATTCAGAATCCGATCTTAGACAGCGCCTTTGGTGTGAGTAAAAGCATGACGCCTTCCCTCACAAAATATACTGTCAACGCAGCCCTGAAAATCCCGGCCATCCGGAAAATGGTGGATGACATTTATAAAGGCTGATTTTGGGGATTGAAGCTCAGCAGGACGGGAGCTGGCGGTGGAAAAAACATCTTGGGTTTTACCTCAAAATCATCGATAATGTTCTATAAGTCTGAGTCATAGAGGATGCGAACTCATGAATCTGGAATCCAATCAAAACATTGTATTTATCAAGCAATGCGAAGAATACGACCGTGAACGGCTCGGTCAAATCATCGCGCAGGGCATGAACCGGTTCAATTTCAAACCCCGGGGCAAGGTCATGATCAAGCCCAATGTGGTCTTTGCGTATCAAACCGATCGATTCGGTAAAATGGCCTATACCCCCCCGCCCTTTGTGGGCGCATCGCTGGTTGCGTTGTCAAAATCGCCGGGTTTGAAACGGATCGACGTGGGGGAAAACTGCGCGGTGGGTTTTCCCACGAGGCTTTGCTACAAAAGCGCCGGTTATTATGATGAAATCAAGATCGCCCGCAAGCAGGCCAAATGCAAGGTGGGCATTTTCTGCATGGATGAAGAACCCCGGGAGTCGGTGTTTATCGGCGGGGTGGTTCATGACAATCTGAGAATATCGAAAAAAATGGCCCGGGCAGACGCCAAGGTGTATCTGCCCAAGCTCAAGTGCCATTGCGTGAGCAAAATGACCGGCGCGGTCAAGCTCAACATCGGCATCTGCTCCGACGATGAGCGCTCCATCCGCCATGATTTCATGCTTAATGAAAAGATCGTGGACCTGCTCTCCGCCGGGTATCCGGACTTCATCATCATGGACGCCATTGATGTGGGCATGGGCAACGAAGCGTTTCCCACGCCGCGCAAACTCGGCCTGGTGATCATGGGAACCAATCCCCTGGCGGTTGATATTGTCGGGGCGCGTCTTTTAGGGCTCTCAGCATCAGAAGTTCCATATTTGAAAGTGGCCATGGATCGGGGGTATACGCCTGCCAGTATCGATCAGATTGATATCGATGGTGATTTGAAATCCGTCGAAGATATTGACGAACAGGCCAAGCGCCTGATGCCGTACGATGATGAGTTTTACCGCTGGCAGGATGTGGAAAAAGAACTCAAGCGGATGAATTCACCCATGCGCTTTTACTGGGGACCTTACCGGAAAAGCCAAAGCGACAAGTGTCTCACCGGATGCGTCATGGGGCTCAAGATGTTTTTAGGCGGCTTTGAAAAATTTGCCGGCGTTCAGGCTTTTGCCACTGCCAGGCCGGTTTCATTTGTGATTGGGCGCTATGAAGAACCCATTGATGCAAACGGCGAGGAAGTCTATCTTCTGGGAAGCTGCGCCAAGGCCAGCATTAGCAACGCCAAAAAAGTCGTTCACATTGATAAATGCTTTACCACCGCCACTGACATGAATCTTTCCATCGGCCACAAGCTCGGCATGCCGGCGCCGACCCGGGACCCTAAGTTTTTAATGGATCTGATCGGCGCGGCATCTGCCGCAATGGGCAGAAAAATGATCAGCATGCGGTATTTTCAGGATATCGGGCATTTTTTGAGCAAGGGACTTATCAGACGGATTTAAGAGCCGCAATTCCAAGGAATCTGATCGTTGGGTTTCGCTTATAAAAACCTTGATAATGTTTATTGCAGGTTGGGTTGAGGAACAAAACCCAACGATGAAGGAAGGCTCAACCCAACCTGCGGCTGATCAGAAGGATTTGAATGGAGTGGATAAAAAATTGAATTTCGAATATCGAACAGGGAATTTCGAACCGCAGAAGTGAAAAAAAAGGAGGCACGCCATGCCAAACGGTTACATGGGAAAAATATTGATGGTCAATCTGTCCGAAGGAAGTTTTGAAGAACAGGAGATCCCGGAATCCGTGTATGAAAAATTTTTATCCGGATCAGGCCTGGGCGGGTTTATTCTATATAACAACATCCCTGCGGGCGCCGACCCCCTGGGGCCGGACAACATCCTGGGGTTTGTGTCCGGTCTGCTCACAGGCACCGGCAGCCTGTTTACCGGCCGATGGATGGTGTGCGGCAAATCACCGCTCACCGGCGGGTATGGTGAGGCCAACTGCGGCGGCAATTTATCGCCGGCCATCAAGCGAAACGGGTATGACGGCATCTTTTTCAAAGGAATCAGCGACAAGCCGGTTTTTTTGTATATTAAAAACGGAAAACCCTCATTGCGCGACGCCGCCCATCTCTGGGGAAAAGACGCCATTGAAACTGAAGAAATCCTGATCAAAGACCTGACGGAGAAGAAAAAACCCCGGGTGGCCTGCATCGGACCGGCCGGTGAAATGCTCTCCCTGATATCTGGGGTCAGCAATGACATGGGCCGCATGGCGGCCCGGTCGGGCCTGGGCGCGGTCATGGGGTCTAAAAAATTAAAGGCCGTGGTGCTTGACGGCAACAAAAAAATCGAGGCCGGCAATCCAGCGGAGATGCGGGGGCTTTCCGACAAATGCAACAAGTGGGTGCAGTTCCAGCCGTGGTTTCTGTCCGGCAGCGGATTGCGGATTTTGGCGGCCATCCTGAGGTTTCTGCCGGTACAGACTGCCATGGACGGCATGCTTTGGAAATTCATGCTGCGCAAATGGGGAACCGTCGCCTTAAACCAGTACTCCGTGGAACTCGGGGACGCGCCGGTGAAGAACTGGGGCGGCTCCAACCTGGATTTTAAAAAAGAAAAATCCAATAACCTGAATCCGGATGAAATCTTAAAAAGCGAAACCTCAAAATACCATTGTTATTCCTGTCCGCTCGGATGCGGCGGCATCTGCAAAATCCCTCATACCAGCGGCGAAGCCCACAAGCCCGAGTACGAGTCAACCCTTGCGCTGAGCGGCCTGTGCCTTAATGACAATCTGGACAGCGTGTTTCATATGAATGAGCGTTTAAACCGGGCGGGCATGGATACGATTTCAGCAGGCGGCACCATTGCCTTTGCCATTGAGTGCTATGAGCGGGGAATTTTGACCAAAGAAGATACCGGCGGCCTGGAGCTCACCTGGGGCAACGCGGACGCCATGATGAAACTCCTTGAAAAAATGATCGCCCGGGAAGGGATCGGCGACATCCTGGCAGACGGCGTGAAAAAGGCATCCGAGCGCATCGGCAAGGGCTCCGGGCAGTATGCCATGCATGCGGGCGGCCAGGAATTGCCCATGCACGACAGCCGGTTTGATCCTGGATTTGCCCTGCATTACGCGGTGGAGCCCACGCCCGGACGTCATACCATCGGCTCCCAGATGTATTATGAGATGTACCGGCTCTGGAAGCGGGTTAAAGGCCTGCACCAGCCCTGGCTGATGTACCGAAAGAAAAGCAAGTACAAGGCCACGGAGAAAAAGGC
>JALOPH010000037.1 GCA_025453995.1 Desulfobacterales bacterium | reverse complement strand
TGATTGTCTCATCAACGACGGTTCCCCAATAGTTGCCTCTCGCATTAAGATCCATGGAAAGATGCTGGTTCTGAGTTCTTAGAGCATACCCATATTCAGAAATAATGTTGTTGGCGGTAATTTCAGGGTTCCCAGATACGACAATTGTATCTCCCTTGAGATCCCTGGCGCCATTTTTGATGAACGTATTATTGACAATCATATTGCTGCCGACATAGAATAAGCCGCCGCCCATTTCGGATCGAGCGGTATTCTCAAGGATCAGGTTATATTCCAGTCGGCAATTGTCCGCATAAATCCCGCCGCCCCGGAGCGCCTGGTTCTGCCGCACGCGGTTGTTGACAAGAGTCGATTGAACAGCGTAAATCCCGCCACCGGAATCAGATGTTGAATTATATCTCACCTGGTTATCCTCAACATGGCAGGCATGGGCGAAAATTCCCCCGCCGTTGCGATCGCTTAAGTTCCCGTAAATGGTGTTCCTGATCAATTCAACCTCTCCGTTTGCATCGGAAAAGGCGTATATGCCGCCACCGCCGCTGCGGCCGCCGGATGAGAAATTGTCATGAATGACGTTGTCGGCGATCAGCACATGCTTGTCAGTGTATACCATAATGCCGCCCCCATTATCAGCAGCAGGTTCACTTTGCGTTATATTTTCATATATTTCGTTTTCAATGATTTGGCCGGAGGAAAACTCAAAACGCAAGGGGGATGCAACGTTGTTCCTGAATGTGCACCCTTTGACATCTCCCACGCTTGAGCGAATGGTGATGCCGCCGCCGCCTTCGACAATGCAATAATGGAATATATTCATGGGCGGCTCACCCTTTTCATCATACCGGTCGCCCAGGCATTCAATGCGCTTCCAGGGGGTTTCAGAAGCGTTTCTGAAATAAATCGGCGCATCCTGCTTTCCTTCAGCTTCAATGTTTCCATGACACATGATAAATACGCCGGGCGAAATATAAATCTTGACACCAGGTTCAATAGTGAGCGTTACATCCTCAATGATAAGGATATTGTGCTGAATGAAATACGGGCTTTTGCTCTTTTTCCATACAGTGTCCGATTCAATAACCTCTTCAAAGCCCACGACTTTCATTTCTTCGGAATATTTTAACAAATTGGCTTTGCCGCAGGAGATGACTGAAAAAAGAATGAGCAAAAAAGCTGAAAAAAAACGAAAGAAATTGATTATAACTATCCGGGTTTTATCAAATATATAAATCATATCGCCATAGTCGCTTCTGGGTGATTTGTTTTTAAAGAAAAAATCCATGCTCTGGTACGGGAATATTTACTATGGAGACAACATATCGTCAATGCATTAATTTGAGCGAGAAAAAAACTTGTTTTTTGGTCCGATCCGGGCGGTATGGGTTTCTAAACGCCATATTTTCGGTTGTCTATCAGATCGATTTGCTATGGCGCTTTCACCGGGGGCGTTTCCCGCCGGTGCCGGCATGCCCGGTCATTGCAAAACACGCAGGGCGTTTTACAAAATACCCTTTTTCCCGTAAACATAACTGCAGAAATCGTTTTTAAAGGGACCATCAAGCCGGACGGCAAACACGACACACCCATATCTTTGGTTTGAACAAGTTTAAAAATCGCATTCTGACCTATACCCAGCCGCCAGTCGCAATACCCCGGGCTTAACCGCCGGCTGCATTCCAATCCCGCACGCGCATATTGTTTTTCAATTTCCATCGACAAACGGTCAGCGGCAAACTCTATCCATACGGACGCAAATGCATCGGCAATATAAGCATCAAACATGGATCGGCCCTGAACCTCTTGTATCCATTGATCCACCGCCAATCCGACTGTGACGATAAAAACGCATATCCGGCCGGGTGAATCCATTTGGCGCACAAGTTCAGCCCATCGCATGCTGTCGATGACAATGCCGCCTGCAACAACGGATTGATCATTCCAGGATAAGATGGGTGTTTCTTTGTACGCAAATTCTATCCGAACCTTTTGATGGCCTTCCTTGATGATTTCCTGGATCTTTCCATAAAAATTACGATCGGATGGGATTTTGGGATATCCGATCTGAAGGGAGACGTGCTCCAGTAGCCGGATAGGATCCATGTGAAATCGGACAGAATCAGACAGAATATGAATGGGTTTCATGGGTTGTTTTTCAGGCAACAAAACCAATCTGGGTTGATATATTGTTCAGCACTCTTCTGGTTTCATCCGGTGCGGCGATGGCGTTTTCAGCATACCCATCCGCGCCAATCTGCCTTGCAAGATCCATATCAAACGGCGCGCCGCCGACAATAATGGCAACAGCCGGAAATATTTTCCGCACCATCCAAATCAATGCCTTCATGGTATCGAGTGTTGTGGACATCATGGTAGACAACGCCAGTATGGATGCTTGGGTCTTTTTCAATGCGTCAATAAAAATTTCGCTGGAGACATTCCTCCCCAGATCATGCACCTGATATCCGCTTGCTTCCAAAACCGCAGCAACAATATTTTTCCCCAGATCGTGGACATCTCCCTCAACCACGCCGATAACGACTTTAGGGGGGCATTCCGTATTGTTCGCTGTAATATCAACGGCATAATCTTTCAGAAAGCCTATTCCACGGCGATAGGCATCAATCGCCAGAAGAAAATCCGGTATTGAATAAACCCCGTTTCTAAACTGCTCACGGGCTCGTTCGATCCCCTTTGACAATGACTTAAAAATATCGCTTGGAAGAATTTTGTCGATTGCGCCCGCCTGAACCGCCCGGGTGACTTCGTCTGAGTTTTTTGAGAAAACGCTTTCTTCCAGGCTTAAGAGAATTCTTTTTTGATTCATCATGCTTGACTCCCTTGATTCATCGGTCAACAGTTGTCCTATCCGAATTTTTCAGCCGCCTTTACAAGCGCGATGGCATTCGTTAAAGGGATATTGGGCGGATATTCGCACCCCGGAGCCAGAATGAAGCCGCCCCCGGCTGCCAGCTCTTCAATTTCTCTTTTGCATTCTTCCATGACATCCCTGGGAGAACCGTGGACCAGCAACGGAGTGGGAACATGGCCCAAAAGGGTCACATGATCCCCGTATCGGCGCTTGAGTTCCTTGCGGGTGCCGCAGTCATCGGGCAAATGCGCAAAGCTGATCACTTCCGGTTCCATAAACTTGATCTGCGAATCAAAATACAGATCATGACCGCAGTTATGTATCCCCACGACCACCCCGTGTTTTTTGATAGCCATTGAAATGTCTCTGGAAAACGGGCCCTCGATTTCTTCCCATAGTTTTTTCGGCAGCCCGTTTCGAGAGGCATACAGCGTGTCTATGGAAACAGCCGGCACGCCGGTCCGGCACTGGGCATCGACAAAGTCAATCAGTACGCCGGTGATCGTCTCACAGGCGCTGATAACTTTTTTGGGGTAAAGGACGCAGTCTTTAAACATGTTCTCCGCCCCGCGCATCATGGATAAGACGCCCAGCGGCCCGAACACAAAACCGGTCACAATGCCCCGGAGGCCTATTCTCTCAGCAACGATTCGACAAAGCTTCACGAATTCAGTCATTCTTGGCGCATCGGCAAGATCAATACGCCTGATCCTTTCATAGTCGTCGATATGCCTGATGACCGGCTGGCTGTAGTCCGGATGAGGAGTGGACGCATCCGGATAATTCATTTTCTGGCCGAAATCCGCTGCTTCCACTGAAAGATCCAGCATGAGGATCACCAGATCTCCGCCCACAAAATCAAACCCGTCGATAAACGACTGGGCGGACTTATCCGCGTTTAACGCATAGTCCGGAAATGTCATGCCGGATATCTGGCGCGCTGCGGAACACAGGATCGGCGTCACCGGCACCCGATCGGGTTCCTTATGGCGAAATGTGGTTAAAATTCTTTCCACGGATGTCAATTTCCGGAACCGCCCCCGGAAGCTGGCAGCGCCGGCCGCGGCATCCAGCAAAGAGTCAGGTATCGTTCCCAGAGGCGGCAATCGGCCCGATTTGAGTGTTTTCATCATGCCGAGAAGATTCATAGAATAACGTCCTTTTCGACCTGGCCATGGAAAAGCGTGAAAAAGGAAAATAAATTTTTGAAATTCATATCAATTTATAACAGACGGCTCAAGAATTTTTAAATATGACATTCTGCCATCTTCTCGATCTGTGTTGACATGGATTTTTTTAATTTTTTATTGATTTAGAGAAAATTATATCAAATAGTGTGTTTTCTTTGAAAAAATGCCACGATTATCTTTTATTTTTGAATATTGAAACGCGCTATGGGGAGTTCATCATGAAATTAACCGATATACTGCCGATTGAAGGTTGGATTGAGTTTGAAAAGGATATTCATCATCGTTCAGGCTTGGATTCCAATATATTTAATACCGATGGGATTCGGATCACCGATTATAAGCAATGGGTAAACCGGTTCTGCCCAAAAGTCAAAGCTGATGATCGCGGGCAAAGTTTCATTTGCGCGGTGGCGCATATGAATATCGCTGAAATGGCCCGGCAGGCAAAAAGACATGTGATTGAAGAATGTGATGCGGGATTATTGAAACTCGTCGTGCCTGTTTTTATTGATGATGAATTTGTGGGCGCTGTTGGAGCATGCGGGCTGATCCTTGACGACGGTGAAGTAGACAGCTTTATGGTCAATAAGACCATCGGTATGGATGAAGAAGAAGTTGAATCGCTGGCGGAGGGCATTAAAAGAATTTCAAGACAGGAAGTGGAAGCTCTTGCTGGGCATATTCAGGATCGAATCAATATCATTATCAGTGAAGCAAAAAAAAATTCAAAAAACTGATCATTCGCTCTTCTATCTTGACTTTCAACAAACACCGCCGAAATTTCTGTCGTTTTACTGGCAAGTGTTGGCCTCAGCATTATTCTGTTTTCGTTCCTTGAGCATTTCATCCAATTTTTCAACCGCGTTAAGATATTCAATAGAATTATCGAGATAAAACGCCAAAGGTTTGGAGAAATTCCGGCCTAAGATTCCATCGATGAACAGCTGGCTGATTTCGCGCTCCATTGTTAAAATCTTCTGGGCTTTGACCAATATCCGGCGTTGATCCGTATCCATATTGCATAGGATCTTATTGAAAGCGGTCCGTGCTCGGGGTTGGTACATCCAGAAATAAAGCAGATCCAGCACATTAATGATTAATATGGTGATATAATGCCTGGCTTCTTCATCAGCGGATTTCAGCCATTTAGAGGGGTTATCGAGAAGATCGAAAACGTCCTTATCCGGAAATAGAATTTCAAGATGAGCATATATATCCAGAAACTGACGGAGCTTCTGCTGATAATCACTCACCCGATGACGGATGTTTCTTTCCCGGTCCACTGTGCCTTCGATGAAACCCGCTACAAAATCCGATGCTGCCTTGGAAATGACCGCCGCCCATTGCTGGAGCGTCTCGTTAATACCAGCCGCACCGCAAAGCTCCATGATACCGCCAGCCATTTGGTTAAAACCAAACGCCACAGGTATAGAAAATAGGCTTCGGAAGAAATTTACAAATGCAGCTTCAGGCGGAAGACCTCGGAACAGGTTATGACTGGTCAAATACACGCCGTTAACCACAGCCATGACCGCATACAAAAGGATGGGATGGGTAGAGGTGTTAATCCCGAGACCCTGATTCAATAAAAGGGTTTTAACGAAATAATCGAGCAACGGGACGGAAAATCCGGTAAAGAAAAGAGAATCCGTCAACCGGTCCCAGCTGATATAATCATTCCATCGCAACAATGGGGAACGTTTCAACCCTCCCCCACCCAGCACGGATTGAATAATATTTCGAAAGCCGGTAATGCCGAACCAGATAAAGGCGCCAAAAAAGGAAAGCATCCACCAGTCATGGGCAAGAAAAAACGTCAGGAATGCCGGAATAAACCCGATGGCGATTTTAAAGGAATTCTTCAGCCGGGTCTGAAGATATCGCCATGGATGGGGCACCCGGTAGCTTTTCGATTTGGGCTGGCGCAATGAGATCTCATTGGCGCTGTATGGTTGAAGCCCGCCCAGGGTGACAATATTGCCATCAGCCACCATTTTCGTTGATCCTTCTTTTGCGTACCATTCCCTGCGGCGGTGGGTGCCGATATGCATAAGTCCTGGAATGTATCGAAGCGCTTTGAAAATATTGTCAACAAATGGTTGAGATCCCGGGATCGGCAAATAACTTATTCGCAGGTAGGTTTCCACCTTGAAAGGAATAACCAGTCGGGGGGATTCCTTTTCCTCAACAGCCGATTTCTGGGCTCTTCTTGGCAGGGAATCCAAGATTACAAGTCCCATGCCATGAAGCCGGGGAGACTGTCCTGTGGAATCGCTGCCGACTCTTGGTTTTAATGCCCTGACCTTGTACATATTTTTTAATGTTTCAAGGTCGGAGAGAATTTTAATAAATTTTCCAAAACGAGATCGATCCAGCGGGTTTTCACTGATCTTCAACTCTTCAAGCATTTGAAGAACCATCTGTTTTAACTGAATCACATTGCCGCTGTTTAAAGTTTCCTGAAGCTTGGCAATCAAAGGGATATGGTCGACCTTGCCGCTGGCGTAATCCTTGAGATTAAAAATTTCCAATCGAGAAATTCGCCCTTTACAATCATATAAAAGTTCCAGGACATCATGCGCCTTCATATTGCTCAAATTCAACGTAAACCGATATCCTGAGCGAATCTGCGAGAGGCGGTCCACAAGATCGCACGGAGACAACTGCATTAAGGATGGGAGAGTGTTGGATGCGTATGGTTTGCCCGCGTCCGGAATATCCGGGTTTTCCTCCGGCACAAGAAAAATGTCATGAATAACATCCGTGTCCATCTCGTCCATACGGTTGATCAAGATCTCGATTTTCCGTCGTTCATCTTGATCGGCATCCAAATATTTATTCCTCAGTTGAAAAGCCCTTTCCTGCATCAAGGGAAGAAGGCGGAGATGAATGAATTTGGCTAAATGAAGCAGAGATGCCTGGCCGTAACCCACAAAAGCAGAAAATTCCGAAGCGTCCAAGGCGGGAAGATCCACTCCCAAGTCCTGGTTGATATCGAAACGATGTCGGCGGTTAAAGTGATCTAACATGGCCATCACATATCGGCGCTGAAATTCTGACACCTGGCGGCCTTCATCCATCAGGGGCCGGACAGACGGGGAGTCTAAAAACTTTAAAAAATCCTGGGCGCCAGCAAACCCTCGAGGAACCCATATGATCTGTGCGAAACGGTCATAAAAATGGGCAGAAAATTCGATCCCGATGCGCACCATGATTCCCATGATGGCGGCAGCTTCCAACAGTTCAGCTGCGGTTTCGGGCCTGATGAAATTATAATATATCACACGAAGACGCCGGATACCCTTTATCCAGGCATCCATTATCAGGTGTGTGGCAGATTTCCGGCCTTTTGTATTTGCGTCATGCACGTGGTCATCAAACGCCAGCTGGTTCCATTCCTCTGGCATTTCAAGAAGATGGTATTTCTTGAGGTAAGCCCTGACAATACGGGGCTTGCCCGTTGCTGCAAGACGAAAGTCATGGGCGAGTTCCAGTTGCCGGGTATAATTTCCATGAGCCCTGACGAGATCCTTCATGATTTCGATCAATACACGGCCGGTATTCATCTGAAGATCCTGGTTGGTGCTGCACATCACCTCGTCCCGCAAGGCCCGCAAGGCATTCAGCCGGTGTTCGATCAGACCGCCTTCCAGTGATTCCAAGAGATGGATAACAGCATAGGCGATGCGTAGGCCTTGGGTTTCGGCCATTTCCTTGATCCCCCGGGGATGGAAATTGTGAAAAAAATTGCGCTGGGTCTGCAAATGTAACTTGTCGGAGGCCATCATTTCATTGACCATATCGACAACGAAATGATCCCGTCGATCAAAGAAAATTTTTGAGGAAAACTGTAAAGAAACTGTTTTCAAATGAACTCCACGCATGCATCAACACGATGTTTTTTATTATTTTGACATCCTGCTGTATATCATTCCTCTCAATCAGCATCCACAATTAAAGTATCCGCAACCACTTCCCAGAGATATTTGACAGGTATGTGGTTCATATGGTTTTCTTCAAGCAGCGCCTTGATTTGACCATGGCAGCTGTGGCAGGGCAGAACAACCATTTGAGCATCGCTTTGCCTGATCTGTTCAATTTTTTTCCGGCCATAAATGAAACGTTCTTCCTTGTAGGGGGTCTGAAGAGTCCCCCCGCCCCCTCCGCAGCAATATTGAGTCCCCTTGTCCGGATGCAGGGATACCCACTCTGATACGCATTGATCAAGAATCCATCGCGGTTCTTCATAAAAACCGTGGCCGAAAAGCTCTTCGGATTTTCGGCCGTAATTGCATGGATCATGATAGGCAACCCGACCGGTGATTTTTGTTTTATCCACTTTGATGCGTCCTGATTTTATGTAACCCGACAGAAGGTCAAATACAGTGAATGCGCCAAAACGATCGAAGAAATCAGGGAACCATTTTTGCAACCCGTACCGGGTGGCCAGATAGGCATGCCCTCACTCGGGATACATGAGATTCTTGATCTCAAACTGCTCCATATGCTCAACAATGCGGCCCACAAAGACCTTCATAACCTCGTCATCACCGGAGAAGTATCCCCAGTTCACCCCTTCCCAATTCCGGCTGGGTATCGTCCAATCCTCACCGGCCACATGAAATATTTTCCACCAGTGAACCAGATCCTCATTCTGGGTGTTGACCAGCTTGTTGTGCAGGGTGTGCAGCAGATTTGCGCCTTTTTTGTCAAAAGGAACTTGAAAACTCTCAAAACCCGGCTGATCGGCCAGCTCAGAGGCAACGTCTTCAATGATGAACTTGAAGTCCTCATCAGGAAGTCCAAGGTTGTTACCGGTTTCAAGACCCAGTTCGATTCCTTTCTGGAGCATGAGCGGCACATTTTTGCGGTCTACCATACCCCTTGCGGTGCGTATAACATTGACAATATTAATTCCCATGGGGCATGCGTGCTCGCATCTGCCGCACATGGTGCAGATCCAGGGCCATGGAGAGTCAATAATTTCCTGGTCTCTTTCTTGAATAGCCATGTACACTATTTTGCGGGGATTAAAACCTTTTGCGCCGGTGAGTGGACAGATTGCCGAACATGATCCGCAGGTATGGCAAAGATCAGTAACGCTTTGGACTGGCCGGAGCGGGGCTTCTTTTTTGATGGTCATACGAATCTTTTCAGTATAAATGTTGTTTTATAATTATGCGCAAATGTTATAACTAATTTTGGAATATTGATGTGTCAATAATGAATTTATCCTAATATCAACATGATTAAACAATTGTGAGTTCTTTTGCTGTCTCAGGATTGATGCAGGGTATAAGCCCAGTGGATCGCCGCCCATTTGCAGAGTTGATACGTTTACGATTCCAGTTCGATTTTTAGTGATAAAAATTCCATCAGGTCTTTTAAAGCAATAATACCAAGCAGCCGCCCCTTATCAACGACCATGATACGGCTTGAATTGTTTTTGAGCATCTGTGACAGGGCTTGATTCACATCCGCGTCCGGGCCGATGGTATTGCCCATTTCACAAGTGACGGCAACTTCCCCGACAGTTTTGTAAGGCCACTGGTCTCTTGGAATTTCCCTGACCTGGTGTGTGGTGATGCAACCGACAAGCTGATTGCGGTCAACAACGGGATACATCTTAAAATGATGTTTGTACACATAGTCTTCAACCAGTTGCCCGATGGTGGTTGAGGGAGAAACGGTCACCGGGTCAACGGTCATAAAACGCCTGAGGGACTCACCTTCAAGTGCCCGATGGGTAATCATTTGTTGATAAGAATTTTCTGCTGCCTTTTTCAAAAATAAACCGATGAGAAAACTCCACATGCCGCTGACAAAATTTCCGGTGATCACGTCAAATACCCCGACCAAAATCAGAAACAATCCGAAAAATGAACCGATCCCCGACGCAATACGGGTCGCCCATTTGAGATCCCCTTTGAAATGCCACAGAATGGACCTCAAAACCCTCCCGCCGTCCAACGGGAAAGCCGGCAGCATGTTAAATCCGGCGAGCACGCCGTTGATCATGGCCAGGTAATAGATCACGCCGGTCACCGGATACGGCACTCCTGCCTTTAATCCGAAATAATAAAAAATATAACATACCATCCCGATCATGATGCTGGAGATGGGCCCGACGATGGCCATCATAAACTCGGCTTTGGCGGTCTTGGGCTCTTCGCCCATTTCAGCCACACCGCCGAATAAAAAAAGCGTGATCCCCTTGATGGGCAGTCCATATTTGCGGGCCGCCAATGAATGGGAAAATTCATGGGCGATAATGGAGATAAAAAGCCCTATGGCGCCTACAAATCCCATAATCCAGTAGGTTTGAGCCGGATAATTGCGAAACCTGGCAGGGAAAAAACCGCTTGACAATGACCAGGCGATTAAGACGGCGATGATCACCCAGCTTAAATCTACCTTAACTTCAAAACCCATCAATTTGAATAGTCGCAACTGCTTTCCAAACATCTTGTCGCCTTTAAAATATTCGATTATTTTGCAAGCGCATCCGCCAATGACAAGGCGCTGGCGGACGCCATTTCAGTCCCGATACCTCTGGCGCCGGCATCCGCGCCCACCAGATAAAGCCCCTCCACCGGCGTCAGATGGTGCGGCCTGAGATTTCCCACCTGTGAAGGCGTCTGGGCAATGCCTATGGCCTCTCCCACCGGGTGCAGGGTTAATTTTCCAACATCCATTCGGGTGGTGCGCATTTCCCATAGGATGGTTTTGCTAAATTCGGGGAAGAGGCTGCATATCTTTCGATGCACACTGTCTAAGATGGAATGACACAATTCATCACTTGCCCCTTTGGGCGCTGCCGTGCCCGCAATCACCAGCTGTTTTCCCGGCGGGGCGAGAGAGGGGTCCATATTGGACGGCACAGGCATGAAGATATAAGGATCTTCCGGAACCTTCTGTTTTTTCACATAGTCGAACACATGCTGTGACGGCAGAGCCGGCATGTAAAAAACCACGGGATAATGGATTATGGGATAATCGAGCGCGTATTTGATTGTAAGGTAAGGATTTGAATAAGACAGATGCTTTGTCGGCTCTAAATACTTGTCTCCAAACCAGTCAGCGCCGGCAAGGGCGATGGTGCGTTCAAGACCGACATTGGAAACCACCATGTCTGCCGGAAAAAATCCGGATTGCGCAATTATACCCGAGACGCAGTTCTTATCTATGACAATCCTGTCAACACTTTGGTTTAATTTCACTTCACCGCCTGATTTTACCAGGGCATCGCGAAACGATTCTGGAATACGGCCGCATCCGCCCCTCGGATAACCGAACGCCGCATTTTTAAACATCCGTGAAAAACACCACATGAATTCGCCCGCGCTTGCCTCCAGATAGGATATGGCAAAATAAAGCTGGCACACACAGTTGACAAACAGATGCACCGCAGGGTCATTGGTAAATCCGGATATAAAATCTTTCAGTAAAACCGGATCATGTTTAGCGATTTCCCGGGCCGACATCAGCGTCCTGAACAGGCGAAAAACACCCCAATAATTGCGAGGGGCCACGTTGAGTTTGCGTGCCAGGTATATCTGGCGGTGGAGTGGATTGATATTTAATGGAAAATTGAAATCCGTTTTCCCCATCACGCGGCATGACGGGTCCCTGGTAATCCATTTAAGATCTGCAAAAACCCGGCGCGCCACCTCGCCGTGGGGCCCGGAATTCCCCCTGGAAAACATGTGCACCCCGAAATCCACGGTAAATCCGTCGCGTTTAAACGCGCTGCATCTGCCGCCGACAAAAGGATGACGCTCAAACACCGTCACTGCATCACCCTGTTTGGCCATCAGGGCTGCCAGAGCCATGCCGCCCACTCCAGATCCTATTACAATAATCCTTCTATGCATATATATCACCTTAACGAAAAATGGTATTATACGGGTTAGAAAGGATCTGCCCCAATAATGTAATATGAATAATTACAGGCAACAAATCAACAACGGACTTGAAAATATCAAATTATGATTTAATGTATCAGATTATTAAACGAAACAAGGATCGCCAAGATGAATCATTCTGAAAACAATGACCTGCGCACGCAGGGGACAATACTGCAAACAGCAATCTTCGGCACTGAAACAACAGATAATTTCTCATTGATTTCAGGCTGCTGAGCGCCAAAAAATTCAGCTCAGGTGAGCTTTCCCGACACGAATCAACCATTTGTAAAAGACGCGGTTGAAATGCCAGACGGAATAATCCCTCGTGTGTCATCGGATCTGAGTTTAACGGATCGGATCGGCTCTTTTAAGGCAAGATGGGGAATTGGACGGATGTCATTTACGGTTGATCCGGGCCTTTATGCTCTTGGATCTCCGGACCGCCACTCTCCGGTCTTTGTGACAGCCAACTACAAAATGAGTTTTGACCGGCTCCGAAATGACCTTAAAAACCGGGATTCATGGCTTCTGGTTTTGAACACCCAGGGAATTAACGTGTGGTGCGCAGCCGGCAAGGGTTCATTTGGAACCGATGAGCTCTCTGAAAGAATCCACACCAGCGGTCTATCCAGAATCATCTCCCACAAGGATTTGATTCTTCCCCAGCTGTCCGCCCCAGGTGTTTCTGCTCATGTGGTCCATAAGAATACAGGTTTCAATGTACGCTTCGGACCTGTAAGATCATCGGACCTGCCGGCATTCATCGATTCGGGATATAAGGCAACGCCGGAAATGCGCCTCAAGAATTTTCCAATCATGGATCGTGCGGCGTTAATTCCCATGGAACTGATCATAGCCATGAAATGGATGCTGATCATCTTTCCCTTTGTATTTATGTTATCCGGATTATTCGGGTCAGGACCGTTCCTATCAGCCGCCATACGCCATGGTTTTTTTGCTGCGGTGATGCTAACCGGCGGCATGACAGCTGGAACCATTATTGCCCCCCTGCTCCTTCCCTGGCTGCCTGGAAGGGCGTTTGCAATGAAGGGTTTTAGCGCAGCCGTTATCGTGCTTCTTCCTTTGCTTGGATTATTTTCAGCCACCTCATATCCATTTCCGGCATTTGCGGAAGCCTTTTCGCTATTTCTGATTTCATCGGGGGTTGCAATGTTTCTGGCCATGAATTTTACAGGCTCTTCAACGTTTACTTCCTCCTCAGGAGTTCGCAAAGAAATGAAGTGGGCCGTCCCAATTCAAATCGGATGCGGAATTATTGGCTTCGGCATGTGGGTTTGGACACTCTATGCTGCATGATGCAGAATAAAAAAGTTTATCAGGACCCGTATATGGGACAATTCATATATCTTAAAAATGTAACCACATTAATGCTGGATGAAAAAAAATGCGTAGGGTGCGGGATCTGCCTTACCGTATGCCCTCATGGGATATTTTACCTCAATGAGAGACATGCCCGCATCAGCAACCGGGATGCCTGTATGGAATGCGGCGCATGCGCCAAAAATTGCCCTGTTGAAGCTATTTCTGTAAAAACCGGTGTAGGGTGCGCAATAGCCTTCATTAATTCGTTTCTTGGCCGCTCGGACTCCTCGTGTTGCTGCGTCATTGAACCCGTCGGGAAAGAATCGACATGCTGCTAAACATAAGGATGTGAATGTACGCCCCCTTTTGTATGTACTATAATCAGATATAAAACAGGCTAACGAAAAAGTGACTCCGCAGTCACGCCTTCATTCAAAATGACTATCTCCACTCGGCGGTTCTGCTGACGGCCGGATGCCGTGTCGTTGCCTGCAACCGGATATTTTTTGCCGTATCCTTTTATTGTGATCCGATTCGGCGGCACTTCATAATCAATCAACCCGGAACGGACGCTGTTGGCCCGCTGCTCCGAGAGCGTCATATTGTATTCATCTCCTCCAACGCTGTCCGTGTGTCCTTCAATCAGCACATTGCGCTGAGGGTTTCTAATCAAAAATTCGGAAACTTTTTCAATGGTTCTCATGGCGCCAGGCAATAACTGGGCTTTTCCTGTTTCAAAAAGCACATCCCGCAATGTCAGAACCAGTCCCCGATCGGTCTGCTTGGCCTGGAGCTCCGCCAAATCCTTTTGCAGTTTGGCAAGTTCCTCCTTTGCCTTTTCAGCTTCCAATCTCGCTCGTTCAGCATCAAATGATTTTGCCTCAGCTTCTTTTTTCAACCGCTCGGCTTCCAGTCTCGCTTTTTCAGCCTCTTTGGCTTTCTGGGCGGTTTCCTTCCGAGATCTTTCCAGCAGCAGCTTTTCATTTTCCTTGGTCAAATCGTTGATTTGCTTTTCTGCCATTTTCAATTCAGCGATGGCCACAGCTATCTGGACTTGACGCTCCGCTCGATAGGCTTCCCGGTCGATATCTTCTTTTTTCTGAGCAGTTTCGGCTTTTTCCAGCGACCGTTTTGCTTCATAGATGGCCACCGCCGCATTTTTTTGAACTCCTGGGTTGTTCTCCACCAGTTGATACGCTGCTTTTGCGCGCTCCAACGCAGGATTGACTTTAGGGGGAGACGCGCATCCGGTAGCAATAAATGCAACAAGGATGGATAAAAGGATTGCAGCGTTGTTAATATAAGAATTTAAATGATTCATCGCCAATACTCCTTCATGAAAACAGAAATCATGAGCAAAAGATAGCAATAGTTTATTTCGTTCGTTCCAGTTCCTGACGCAGCAAATCGACATTCTCCTGCATCTTCTGAGACATTTCCTTTGCTTTTTCAGCTTTCGATCTGGCTTCTGCCGTCTGGGCATCAAGCAATGATTCCTCCGCCTGCCTGCCTGCGGTTTTGTAATCTTCATCAGACATGGCTTTTTTGGCATTTCCCAGCTTTTCCTCGGCAATCTTCAGGTCCAGTGGCGCATAAAAATCAGCGCTTTCATCCCTTGCCCTTTCTATGGCCATTTCCGCATTGGAAATTGTATTATGCGGTGGAAGCATTTTGGGGCCGCAGCCAGTGATGATGAAGCTCTTCACAATAATAAACCATATGATACCTGCTCTTACCGATCTCATGAATTTCATTTGGAATGACCTCCTTGACTTTTCTTCCAAGGAATTAATCTGTTGAGGCTGAAAGAATCTGTAAAAGGCCGGGTTCCACTCCGACGCAATTTTCGGACATGAATCCCGGCCATTCAAGGTATTTTCTGAAACATTGTGCCATAGGGGCTTTAAAGATTGCCGATACGCTCAATGATTAATCCAGAACTTCCATCAGCTTGCCGCAGCACGGCGGGATCTGATCGCCTTTTTTCAGCTCAACATATTTGTTGCATGTCTGGCAGTAGCACCGGCAATCTTTGTCCACATGGACCTCAGGATAGGCTTTTGATTTATCAACCTCAAGGCCTTCGATGGCAAACCGCGCGAATGTGTTTTTTACCGGAATATATTCACCCACCGGCACCATCTTTTTATTGAACCGGACACAATCCACCATCAATCGCCACAATGCTTCCAGTTTCTTTTTTTCATCGTCGTTTTCAGGGGTAAACTCAACCAGGTTTTTGTTGATCTCAATCTTCATTTTTCTCCTCCTTGTTCATTGTTTTTTAAAGATTAATATAGTTATAGTGTTCCAATAAGCTTTTTAACTCGCTGCTCAATTTCATCCCTTATGGTTCGCATGAATTCAACAGACTTTCCCGCAGGGTCCTCCAAATCCCAGTCTTCATAAACCACGCCGGGAATAAACGGGCACTGATCGCCGCATCCCATTGTAATGATCATGTCAGGTTTTGTATGCGCAATCACTGCGTCAATGGACTGGGGTATTCGAAACGCCACATCGAGGCCCGATTCCCCCATAACCTCTGTCATAAGCGGGTTGACCGCGGCTGCTGGCGTGCTTCCGGCCGTCAGCGCGTCAATTTTTCCACCGGCAAGATATTGGGCAAACGCGCTGGCCATCTGGCTCCGGCAGGCGTTCTCCCGGCAGGCGAACAGGATTTTTTTCCGACGGAGCATGGGGGACAGGCGCTCGACTTCTTTGTTAATATCATCCGCCATTGAAGGATGGTTTTTCATGTCACCGGCGTTTTCAATTTGGCGGTACATCAGGCTGCCGTGATGATCCGCGCCAATGGCGTCGAAAAAATATTTTGCGGTCAGCGCCATTCCTTCAAACAGATTTTTCCCTTTGGTGGCGCCGACGGCCAGAAGCATGCCTTTGCGGTCCGGCCGCCCGGGGTCCGTGAGGCCAAGCTTGTATTTCCGGGACCACAATGTCTGGGTCCGGTCAATCAGCGTTTTAAGCTGGGCGGTGGCATTGTAGAAATAAATCGGTGTGGCCGCAATCACCACATCCGCCCGTCGAAGAAGACCGTATACCTCTTTCGTCATGTCGTCATCCGTAATGACGCATACCCCTTTCCGTTCACAATTGCCGCATCCGATACATGGCTTGATGATTTTCTCCGCCACATGAATCAGGTGGGTATGGGCGCCCTTTTTCTGAAGCTCTTCCAAAAATGAAGTCAACAGATAATTGGTGTTCCCCTTTTTTCTGGGACTCCCCTGCAATCCAAGCACAAACATAATAATTTTCCTTGCGTAAAATTATAAAATTTTTGTCAGAGCCATCTGCGCTAAATGACTTACTTTTCTGAACTCTAATTGTAACTCTTCATAAAAAGGTATTTCTGTGTCGTCTCTTAGTAAATTATTCAACAATGGCATTGCAGTTTTATTTCCTAAATTTCCAGCTGACCATGCGGTCAAACCCCGATGAACAGGGTCCGATGAATCAAAAAATTTAAACAAAGAAGACTCAATTCCTGACAAATATTTAGGACGAGCCTTGGCCAGCCGGCCAATCCCCCAGATCACTCCCCGTTGCAGCATGGGGTGTTCCAGGAAATTCCCGTCTTCCCGGATATAGGAGCTTAAAATGCCGGCATATTCTTTTGCAACCCCCTCATGGCGCGCCATGATTTCCCCCATTGCCTCGGGCGCGCCCCATCCGATGCCGCCGGATTCATCATTTAGGCTCCACATCAGACGGCGCATGATCACACGGGCGGATTCCATTTCCTGGTCTGCAAGTTTTGATACAAATATCCCCATCAGGGTGATGGATCGCCACCGGACAAGTTCATCGACATCACAAAAAAATGAAAACACTGGATTGACCAGTTTGCGGATGGGGATCTTTCCTGAAAGCTTTTCAAGAAAAGCCAGATTGCCATCCGCAAGAGCGCTGCGGATCGTCTGCTTGATGTTTTTCCCGCCAACACCGGATTTCCTTATTGATCCGTCCAGCTTAAAATGCTCCATCTGCTTTTTGTTTTCTTGCCGTGGGTTGCCCGAAGGAGATGGGCTGATTCTTCAATCTCGGCCAAATCCTTGATCATCATGGCCCACCCATACCAGTATGCATAATCCGGATTCATGTGATAACATCCCTGATAGACCCGCATCCGGTGCTTCATGTACATTTCAAAGAGGACCTGGTCAATATGGGACATGCCATCCATCCGCTCCCCGCCCGTGCGCATGAAATACCAGAAATCCGGGTAGGCAAACGGATATTCGGCCGGCTTTTCAAGAATGCCTTCCGCATAAAGACCGGCTACGATATGGATCGCCTTTGCCATGAGGTGATCTGCTTTTTTCATCAGATCATCCCCGAACTCAAGCTGGGTGCGGGCAAAGGCGCTCGAATGGCATCCGGCGCAGGTTTTGATCATTTTATCCCGCTCCGCCTGCCAGTCTGCCTCAGTGAATCGGAGCATATCCAGTTCCCTGGCTGTTTCCAAACGCTGAGTGGGCTGCCCGGTGTCAGGATTTAACACGCCCAAGGCTTTTAATATCACTGTCCGGTCAGCCGCCCAGTCTGTATCATCCGGCAGAGGCAGCCGAACTCCGAAAAATCCCCAGGCTGTGCGATTGGTATGCGTTCCGCCGGGAAGATGGCAGTGCTGGCAGGTCGGCGCTACGGCGCTTTCCGGAAGGTTGCCCGAATCTCTGGCAAACCATCGCGTCCCGTGTTTGGCGCTGCTCCACATTTCCCACTGGGGATGATCATATCCCATGTGGCACTGCTGGCAGGCCCGGGGGTCCCGGGCTTCTGATTTGGAAAATGTATGCCGGGTATGGCATTCATCGCAGGAATTGTTCTGATATATATTATTGTGTTTCCGAAGCGCCTCTTTATCTTCCCTGGTTTTGATCCCCATATTATGGCATCCGCCGCATCCGCGGCCGCCTTCCATGAGTTCATCAGGCTCCAGATGGGTCACCGGCATGGCATTCATGCTTTTCCATCCGTGGTTGTGCTTGCCCTTTTTAAATTGTTCCAATTGATCCTGATGGCACATGCCGCAGACTTCTTCATCCGGGAACAACACTTTGGCCACATCCTCTGGCGTCTGGTGGGCGTCTCCATGACAGACAATGCAGTCGATCCCGTTTTCCGCATGTCTGCTGGTCTCCCAGTCAATGACATGGCCGTTGGTCACGGTCCGATGGCATGAGATGCAGTTAAGTTCCTGCGCATTCGCATGTAGCTCCGGGCATATTGAAATTAACAAAAGCGAAAGAAATGCGCATTTATTAAACCGGCGACTAAATAGAGCAACCATGTCATGCCGGACCCGATCCGGCATCCAGTT
>JALOPH010000215.1 GCA_025453995.1 Desulfobacterales bacterium | reverse complement strand
CCAGTTGCCTGGAATGTGGTCATGATCGAAGCGATTACCGGTCGGATGTATCCGGTGATACTTTTGGCGAGCTTACTTTCGCTGCATACACATTACCATTTTTCAAAAAAAAACTCATTGATATTTCAAAATTCAAGAAAGGAACTGTCATGGAACTGATAAAGGAAATTTTTGCAAATGAAGTTTTCCCTGCCGTGGGCTGCACTGAACCGATTTCGTGCGCATACGCATGCGCCGCCGCCGTCGAGCAACTGAATACGCCATTAGAGCGACTTGAGCTGATAGTCGACCCAGGTACCTATAAAAACGGCGCTGCGGTTACCGGACAAAAAGGCAATGTGATTGCAGCGGCCATGGGCGCCGTGCTCGCTAAATCGAGTCTGCGCCTTGAAATATTAAAATCCGTCACCCCTGAGATTCTTAAAAAAGCAAACGACATTATTGATTCCGGGAAACTGACATATCACTGCAAGGAGGATGAAAAAGGATTTCACATAGAAGTCAGCGCCCAGGGTGCAGGGTCGCATGTCCGGTGTGTCGTATCCGAAGGACATACCAATATCACATGCCTTGAAAAAAACGGCCTGTCCATTGTGGATGCGCATCCCCACGCCGGGTTAAAGGTTCATAATTACCGCGACCGGCTTAAATCCATGAAACTCGAGGAAGTTCTCCGCGATGTCACCAGCCTTGACGACGAGGCCCGCGCTTATATTCAGCGCGGAATAGATATGAATCTGGCCATATCTGAAAAAGGCGTCGATCTGAAAAGAAACGCTTTTCAGATTCAGCAGATGATGAAAC
Source organism: Desulfobacterales bacterium (assembly GCA_025453995.1). GTDB lineage: Bacteria > Desulfobacterota > Desulfobacteria > Desulfobacterales > Desulfosalsimonadaceae > JALOPH01. The sequence continues at coordinate 5,710 of JALOPH010000215.1, read as the reverse complement.
AGGGACTTAAGGCCGATGATTTGTTTTACAGGGTGAAACAGCGGGTGGCTTCAGCCTTGGATGCGCGCATGGGCGGACTGGCCGAACCGGTAATGACCAGCGGCGGGTCAGGAAACCAGGGCGTCCTGACCATTCTGCTCCCCTATTTGGTGGGCCGTGACCAGGGAGTAGAACTGCCCCAAATTCAGGAAAGCGTGGCCATCAGTCACGCGGTGAATTCCTACATCAAATGTTTTACCGGCGAATTATCGGTGATCTGCGGATGCGCCATTGCCGCGAGCATCTCGGCGGCGATCGCCATCGTGTATCAGAAAGCCGGAATAGATATGACAAAAATCACGTTTGCCGTGGACAACATCATCGCGGATCTATGCGGAATCATCTGCGACGGCGCCAAATCAGGATGCTCCATGAAAATCGTGACCGGCGCGGAGACCGCCATGCGCTCGGCGTTCATGGCGCTGGCAGGCTACGGGGTATCCGCGGATGATGGTATCATCGGTACATCGGCTGAGGAATCCATCCGCAATCTGAGCAAAATTTCGCTGGAAGGCATGGGCCTGGTCGACGCCACGGTGGTGCATATCCTGCAGGGCAAAACACCCCGGCGGGGGCATGCATGAATATGAGTAATTCTGGGTTCAAGGTTCACGGCTCATGGTTTTAAATAACCGCTGAACTTTAGACCCCGTGACCCTGTCCTTACTTTTACATCAGGTTGACGATAATGCTTCCCATGACGGTCAGAAATACATTGGCAAATGCAAAAGGCGCGGCAAATCCAAGTGCCAGCGTCTTGCTTTCAGCATCTTCCTCCAGGGCGGTCATGGCCTGAGGAATGACCCTGGCCCCGGTCAGGGCGCCCAGGAGCAAAACGGGGTTCATTTTGAGCACATGTTTCCCGAAAAATGCGCCTGCAAGGATAGGCACAAGTGAGACAATGACGCCGGCAAAAAATATCTCAAGCCCGTTAGTCTGAAGGGCCTGAATCGCCGCCTTTCCGGACCCAAGCCCCACACAGGCGACAAAAAGGCTCAAACCCAGATCATTTAAAAGCCATTGTCCGCCATCGGATATTTGGCCGAAAGTAGGATGTTTTGACCGCAGCCAGCCGCATATCAGTCCGGCAGCCAAAACTCCGCCGCCTGTGCCAAGCGTTAATGGAATGCCGGCGATGGGGATAACGATCATGCCCATCAGGGTTCCCAGGACGCATCCGATACCGACCATCACCAGGTCAGTGGCCGCCGTGTAGCGCTGGGGATAGCCCAACGCAGTTGCCGCCCTTTCGACATCATCCTTCGAGCCGACCAGATGCAGCACATCGCATTTCTGGATAACCGTATTTTCAAGGATGGGAAGCTCATGCCCCTGCCGCGAGATCCGTGTTAAGAATAGACCATGGGCATCATGTGTTTTTCCGATTTCGCCCAGCGTTTTTCCAACCACCGAAGGGTTCAGCACACAGACATCCAGAGATTCGCCGATCATATCGGCCACAACGCTTACGTCAACTTCCCGTCCCACGATATCCGATGCGCAGACCAGACTGACATGTTTCCCCGCCAGGACCAGAATATCATTCGTCTTGACAACCGAATCCGGGCCAGCTTCAAACAACTTTTTATCCCTTTGGATCTGGTAAATGGAAACCCGGGCGGGGAACAGCCCCTCTATCTCCCGGACGCTTTTTCCGGCAATCTGGTTACGGGTTGCTTCATAGGCCCGAAGGCCCACTTGCCGCGACCATGAAAACAATTCCGGACTGCTTAAATCAGTCCCTCCGCCCATGGTCTTTTCAAGATGCCGCGCTTCGGATTTCAAGTTGATTCTCAGCCAACCGGGCAGGAACTTAAAAAATATAATCACGCCCACCACGCCGAAAATATAGGTGATGGCATATGACACAGCGATATTGTTATACAGGGTTTGCTTTTCCGCCGCGGAAATGGCCAGTTGATCCACCGCGCCGTCCGCAGTGCCTATAACCGCTGACTGAGTCATGGCGCCGGCAAACAATCCGGCTGTCGTCCCTTTATCAAAATGCAGAAGCTTTCCCAGTATAATTGCGGTTGCCAGCCCGGCCAGCACAATGACGATGGATATCCAGAGATAATTGACGCCTTCTTTCCGTAAAGCGCTGAAAAACTGAGGTCCTACCTGGTATCCGATGCAAAACGCAAAAAGAGCAAAGCTGATGCTTTTAAGAATGGGCGGGACTTCGATTCCGAATTGTCCCAGCATCATGGCGACCAGCAATACGGAAGCGGTCGTGCCAATGCCGAACCCTTTTATTTTGATCTTTCCAATGACATAACCAATCGCCAAAGATAGAAATATGAGTATTTCCGGGCATTCCCGGATGACGCCCGAAATTGTTTGCATCATGTCAATTTCCTTTTTCCCTATACTGGTTTTTGGGTCATGACGAACTTGCCATCTATTCTGATAAAACTTTGACTATTATGGTTTGTCTTAACCCAATACCACATATACAGTTGGATAGCCAATTTTTATATTTGACTTATAAAAAAAATAATGAGACACATCAAATAGTTGTAAACAAAAATTCATATTCCCTTTTCGATCTGCGGGAGGATCAATATGATGATCAAAAAAGCATTAAACGGGTGTTTGGCAATATTATTAATCGTCAGCATCTCCGGTTGCGCAAGTTATATGACACGGCAAAGCTCCCTCTCTTCAAAACTGGAGAATGGTGAAAAATCTGTGGGTGATTTTGTCAAATACAAATATTCCGGATCTCTCCGGGGTAATGTCGGTATTCTTGAAAAAACACCCTTGTGCGCGGAAATGGTCGAAAAAGTCAGGGTCGCCCAAAAAAGCCCCCGCGGCATCTTTTTTATTTTCCCGGAAATTGTTTTTTTCGGATTGGGATTTTATGACGAAATACGTGTCAGGGCTATTGTTGAAGACAGCAGGAAAGTGGTGCCTCTGGCCAAATTTGAATCCTCTGAACTGGTTTCGTGCGGCAAAAAAGAACCGGCGGCCAACGAAGAAATCGTTCTCCATGTGCGGCCTGAAATCATCAATGATGTCGTGCCGGCGAGTTACTACAGGACTGCCATGACCGACGAAAACGGGATGGTTGATTTTAATCAGGTGTTTAAAGATGAAAACCGGACGCTTAACCTGACCGCCACGCTTGCATCTGATGAAAGCGCCGCTGTATCATTTATGTATAATCCGCTGCACCGAAGGTAACGCCCGAGACGCTTCAATCCAAGAATTCTTACTGTATTTTATTATGCTGAAAGCGCCTTCAACCTGGAGGGAAAAAGATGAAACGATTTAAGATGATGATCCTGATGATCTGTGTTATTTCCGGATGCGCGACCTCCCCCGAGGAGGCCTATAAAGTCGATTGCGGTCCCTATCCGGAAAATTATAAGGAAATGATTCAATGCTATCTCAATTTCAAGCTGGAAAATCCGACCAGCCTAAAAGATCTTGCAATCATCAAGCCACCTGAAAAAGTAAAAGCCGATACATTTTACGCAACCATTCCCATGGTAGAGGGAGATGAAGCCTGGGAATGTTTTATCGTCTATGATGTCAAAAACAGCATGGGGCATTATATCGGAAAAGACCTCCATGTGGTCTGGATCAGGGACATGAAAATCGTTGCCTATGATTTTACTGGCATTGAATTGGAATTCCGGGTCAAGCAGCGTGAGGGTGATCCCTGCAAAACCAGCGGTTGATTTTCTGGAAAGATCGGCCTGAAATTATTTTTTAAACCTGCTCATAAAGAGCGTTTTAATCACATCCACCGCCACATTCATATCCTGAATGTAGTCGAGATTTAATATCAGATCAAATTCCTCGGATGATGCCAAATCTTTGCCGTGGACCCGGCTGAAAAATTCCTTTTGCTCCGCATCCGCCTGCTGAATGATCCGTCTGGCCTTTGAACTGCTGACCTTCAACGACTTGGCAAGATGCTCAATGCGATACTCCATTGAACTGATGCAGCGGACGGCGAATACCCGGTTGCGCGGCAGCATCAAATGAATCCCGCGACCGACAAAAATGGTCTGATCTGCATGCGCCAGAAAACTTGAGGTGACAAAAAGCTGGCGGCCGTATTCGTTCAAGTCAAATAAACGGTCGCCGAGGATGCGGCCCAGGAATTCCCTGATGATCCCAGGATATCTCTCGTCAAATGTGGCGATGCTCTTGCGGCTCAATTCGGTTTCTTCGGACAAATGCTCGATGATTTCACGGTCAACCACCCGGTATCCCAGTTGCTTGGCCAGCTTTTCCGCAAGTTCCAGGGCGCCCACGCCGATCTTTCGTGAAAAGCAGATGGTCGGGAAAATATCAATATTTTTGGATTGAAGGGTTTTGCGGAATGCTTCTTTGTCCATCTTCTGAATATATTCAAATGCGAGTTTGCTGACCTTGCGCTTCCCCTTCCAGTATTTACTTAAATCAGAATCCATAAAATCAGATTTTATTTTTTGGGCCATTTGGATCACCTCGCGAATAAATTATAAATCATAAAGCGTATCATCTTTCCTGGGGGGAAGCTGTTTAGATCTGCCCCTGCCTCCCTTTTTTCCCGGAAGAATAAAAGGATCTTCATCCATCAGATCTCCCATTTCCGCTTCAATGGCTTCGGGGTCTTCGCCGTTTTCCATCCGCCGGATCGCCTCCTGCATGCCGCCACCAAGCTCCACGCCGGTCATCTCAGTCAATTTCCGCATGAGCTTGGCCGCCTGGCGGGGGTCGTCCTCGTTGATGTTTTCCGCTTCCCTGGCCATCATCTCCATGGCTTTCTCCATCTTGGATTCATCTACCGGAAGGTCGTTGTCTCCGGCCTCTGATGCCCTCCCGGTGACGGCAAACATCGACACCTGACGGGTTAATTTGATTTTTCTGCATCTTGGACACAGGGGAACCTTTTTGGTGTTGATGGTTCGGGAAAAAAAATTAAACACCATATGACAATCTTTACAGTAAAATTCGTAAATCGGCATCGCTGAAGTCCCTTTGAAGACAAATCCTGTCAAATTCAATGTGTGAGTTTATCTCTTTTGAAATAAGGAATTCAGAAGTCAAAATGAAAGAAGTACTATTGCTGAATCCTTCTGGCTCCTGTGTTTCAAAGTTTCAAATATTTCCGGCTCGTTTTTAACTTAAAATTATCCCAAATATCAATAGTGTGTCAAATACAGAATGTGATTTTTTATTTTTATTGACACAAATATGAGGGCGTATTAATTGTTCGTATACGAAGGATTAACCATGACAAAACTGCCTGAAGATTTGCCCGAATGCATGGTTTTTTTGCTGGGAAAAGCCTATCAAAAAGCCCACGGGGATTTTAAAAACCGATTAAAAGCCTATAGCCTGACCAATATGCAGCATCTGGTGCTTGAAGGGCTGTGGTATCAGGAAGGAATGACCGCGGCTGAAATCGGCAAGCTGCTTATTTTGGACAAGGCCACGCTCTCCGGCGTGCTGGACCGCATGACAGAAACCGGATGGATCGTCAAAAAGCAGGATCCCGGTGACGGCCGGGTCCAGCGGATCTATCCTTCTGAAAAAGCAAACCAGCTGAAATCAAGGCTGATTGAAGAAAGAAAAAAAGCCAATAAATTAATTCTAAAAAAATTCACGCTTGAAGAACAGCTTCTGCTAAAAAGGCTCTTGAGAGACTTAATTTAATTGTTTGTTTTTTAAA
>JALOPH010000214.1 GCA_025453995.1 Desulfobacterales bacterium | reverse complement strand
ACTGGCCGATATAGACCTTGAGTCCTGCGCCGGCCGCCCGTATGGCCAGCCCCAGAGCGGCCGTGGTCTTTCCCTTGCCGTCTCCGGTATAAACCTGCACATATCCTTTATCCATATTTTTCCCTTTCATGACGCCAAAAGAATTATCCCTCATTAATTCAATAGGATTCTTTACCCTTTTTGGAAAGGAAAAAATAAGCTTGACTTAAAATATACCGATCGGTATATTTTGGCCATGAATTCATCCACCCCCAGCAAATCGGAACGCACCCGGCAGTTCATCATTGAAAAAGCAGCCCCGGTTTTCAATAAAAAAGGAATCGCCGGGACTTCCCTCACCGACCTCACCCATGCCACAGGGCTCACAAAAGGAAGCATTTACGGAAATTTCAAGGACAAGGATGAACTTGCTGTTGAAGTTTTTAAATACAATATCTGCAATATTGAAAGCTTTTTTTCTCATGAGATGGATAAGGCCAAAACCAGCGCGGAAAAACTGATGGTCTATCCCCGGATCTATCGAAAAATATACAAAGCCATGATCGCATACGGGGGATGCCCCATTTTAAATACAGCCACAGAAGCCGATGACACCCATCACGCCCTCTGCAAACTCGTCGCTCAAGCCGTAACCCGGTGGAAAAAACAGATTATGGAACTTATTGATACAGGCATAAAAACCGGCGAGGTTCAACCTGGAACAGACGCCACGGCGATTTCCGAGATTATCATTTCATTGTTTGAAGGCGGAGGAATTCTGGCCAAGGTGACCGGAGAGGAAACTTACATGAAAAACACCCTGGATCACATGGAGCAACTGATTCAGTCAATCATCATATGAAAGGGAAATCCATGGAGCAATGGCATAAAACCGGATGTGTATTATGCGCCCAGAACTGCGGTCTGGAAATTCTCGTGAAAGACGGCCGCATGACCAAGGTCCGGCCGGACAAGGACAACCCCCGCAGCAAAGGATACGCATGCCGCAAGGGCCTTAACGTTATCTTTCACCAGTACCCCAAGGACCGGGTGACCCAACCCTTGAAACGGATCGGCGACCGCTTTGAACCTGTTTCCTGGGATCAGGCTGTCGGCGAAATTGCGGCAAAAATCAAAAACCTGGTCGGCACCCACGGCCCGCGCAGCATCGCCTACATGGGCGCTTCAGCACAAGGCGGGCATTTCGAGGCGGCTTTCGGCCTGACGCTGCTTCGAGCCCTGGGCTCCCAGAATTTCTATTCATCGGCCGGCCAGGAATTTTCAGGGTCCTGGTGGGTCCTGGGGCGTATGCTGGGCAAACAGTACAATGTGGCCGTGCCCGATGAACATCATGCGGAGATGCTGGTGGGATGGGGGTGGAACGGCATGGAGAGCCACCAGATGCCCCGGGCGCCCATTGTGCTCAGAGAATTCAGCAAGGACGAAAACCGGCTTCTGGTGGTGATCGATCCGAGAAAAAGCGAAACCGCGGCCATCGCCGACATCCACCTTCCCGTGCGGCCCGGCGCGGATGCGCTGCTGCTGAAAGCCATGATCGCCATCATTCTGGATGAAGGGTGGGAAAAGAAAGAATACTTAAGCCGGTTTGTGGATGGATTCGAGAAAATCAAATCCTGGTTTGAAGGGTTTGATGCCAGGGCTGCCATCGCCTTCTGCCAGCTTGATTATGACCAGGTCTATGATCTGTGCCGGCTGATGACCACCCGGCGCTGGTGCATGCACCCGGACCTGGGGATTTACATGGGCTGGCGCAGCACGCTGAGCTGCTATCTGATGAACATTCTGGGCGCGGTGTGCGGGATTTTCGGAGTGCGGGGCGGCAATATCATTCCCGGCATGGTGATGCCCATGGGGTTTCACGCCGATGAACGGGACCCCAATGTCTGGCGAACGGTCGCCACCCATATGCCGCCGGCGGCCGCGGGGTCGTTCCCGCCGGCAGTCATGCCAGAGGAAATTTTAACCGATCATCCCGAGCGGCTGAGGGCGGTATATGTCAGCGCCTGCAACCCGCTTCGCGCATACCCGGACACAACAGCCTATGAAAAAGCATTTTCCAAGCTGGATCTGCTGGTGGTCAATGAAATCGTCATGAGCGAAACCGCGCGCCTGGCCCATTATGTGCTCCCCTGCCGCACCTATTATGAATGCTGGGACGGCACCTTCTTTCCCTGGACATATCCCGAAGTTTTTTTCCAGATGCGCCGGCCCATTGTCAAGCCGCCCGGCCAATGCCTGGAAGCCGCCCAGATCTTCACCCTGATTGCAGACAAGCTTGGCATCATCCCCCAATTCCCGGAGGAACTGAAGAATGCGGCCGCCGGAGACCGGATGACATTCGGGGCCAAGCTCATGGAATGGGGAATGGCCGCGCCGGACGCATTGCCCAAAATGCCTTTTGTGCTGGCACAGACCCTGGGCAAAGCGTGGGACAGCGCAAACCTGGCCGCCTTGTGGGGCATGATGATGACTGCGCCCAAGGCATTTCGCAAAAATGCGGCCCGCGCCGGATTTGCCACAGGCATGGATCAGGGCGACCGGATCTTCCAGGCCATTTTGGACAATCCCCAGGGCCTCTGGGTCGGACAGGCCGATGAAAACAATCCCATGGACGGAATCAAAACACCTTCTGGGAAAATCGAAGTTTACATACCTGAAATGGAGCAGGAGGCCAAAACCATTGACGCGGCAACTGAAGCAAAAGCTTTGAATTTGCCGGATGGGTTTCCCCTGATTTTAAATGCCGGCCGGCATACAAAATACAATGCCAATACGCTCATGCGAAACCCCGACTGGAACAAAGGCAAACGGGCCTGCACCGTGGCCATGAACCCGGATGATGCCCGATCATTTAAATTAACCGACGGCCAGCCGGTGCGCGTCACCACCGCTGCCGGCAGCCGGGTCGGTGAACTGGAGGTCAGCGATCAGATCAGAAAAGGCACCGTGCTGATTCCCCATGGGTTCGGCCTGATTTACGGCGATGAAACATACGGCATCAATGTCAATTATTTGACTAAGAACTCCCACCGGGACCCTTTGGGCACCCCGATTCACCGGTTTATCCCCTGCCGGGTGGAGGCTGCGTAGCGATATTCCGGCATCCCCATATTGTTATACTCGTACTCGTACTCGTACTCAGCGAAGCGGTACTCCTAATCGTAATCGACAATCCTTGAAATCGAGTACGAGAACGAGCAGGAGTAAGAGTACGAGAAAGTTAACCAAATAAAATGGTTAGAAGATAATTTTATTTATAAAATTAGGAGGACATTCGCATGACCCACGAAATATATAAAAAACTCTGCGAACACATGGGAAAGCGCGGCGGCAGATATCCGGGCAAAGACATCCCGGAGTTTTATGCCCTGGCTGAAAAACTCTTCACGCCGGAGGAGGCCGAAGTGTATGTAGCGATTCCGAAAGGATACAGCCCGGCATCCGCCATTGCAAAGGAAATGGGGAAAGACGAATCTCAGGCAATCCCCGTTCTTGAAACCATGGCAAACAAAGGCCTGTGCACATCCGGATCCATGGGGGGCATAAAGTTCTATGGGGCGCCCCTCTTTGTGCCGGGGATTTTTGAATTCCAGTTCATGAAAGGCACAAAAACCCAAAAGGACAAAGAACTCGCCCGGCTGATCCACGCTTACAAGCAAGCCGTTGACGCCGGCCAGGGGCCCCCCAAAGTCACTTATCCTGCCACGCGGGTCATTCCCATCCAACGGACCATATCCCCGGAAAACACCATCCACACCTATCATCAGGTGGCTTCATACATTGAAAAATACGACCCGATTTCGGTGTCCACCTGCTTCTGCCGGCACGAAGCAAAATTGATGGATGAATCCGATGATTGCGGCAAGCCTGACGACGTGTGCATGCAGTTCGGCATGGGCGCCCAGTTTATCATTGACCGCAAACTGGGCCGAAAGCTCACCAAAGATGAAGCCATGGATGTGCTGATCAAATCCGAGGAAGCCGGCCTGGTTCATGCCAGCATCAACCGCCAGGATATCGACTTTATCTGCAACTGCTGCAAATGCCATTGCATGATTATCAAAACCGCGCTGGCCCAGGATAAACCGGGCCTCACGTTGAACTCGGGATTCAAACCCGTCTGGAACAGCGACCTGTGCCAGGCCTGCGAAACCTGCATCGACCGGTGCCCGGCCGGCGCGCTGGCCATGGGGAGCGCAAGCGTTCCGGAGGTTGATTTAAACCAATGCATCGGGTGCGGGGTGTGCGCCACCGGATGCCGGATGCCCGACGGAGGCCATTTCACTTGCGGAAAGAAAAGACATTCCACCGCCGCCGGTAGATCAAAAAGCATTACGGGATGCCATCAAGGCGAGCAGGGTATAGTTTTTTACTTGACACTATCATATATAATAATAGATTGCTTCGTCGCTGACGCTCCTCGCAATGACCCAATAGATCGTCATTGCGAGCGAAGATGACCCATTGTTCCAACCCATCTCCATCAACAAGCTCGAAATCAAAAACAGAATCTATCTTCCGGCCATGCACCTGGGCATGGCCGTCAACTTTGAGGTCACCGACCAGATTGTTGATTTTTATGCCGAACGCTCAAAGGGCGGCGCGGGCATGATCACCGTGGGTTATGCCACGGTGGACGATCTGTCCGGAAACACCACCAACATCGGCGCCCACAAGGATGAATTCATCCCCGGACTCGCGCGCCTGGCCCATGCCATAAAGGAAAACGGGGCACGGGCCGGGGTCCAGCTCAACCACTCGGGCAGGTACAATTTTTCTTTTTTTCTAAACGGCAAGCAGCCGGTGGCGCCTTCTCCCGTGGCATCGAGGCTCACCGGGGAAACACCCAAAGAACTCACCCTTGATGAAATCCATCAGATCATTGACCACTTCGCCCAGGCCGCCCTGCGGGTCAAAAAAGCCGGTTATGACGCCGTTGAAGTGCTCCAAGGCACCGGCTATCTGGTCAGCGAATTCCTCTCGCCGCTCACCAACAAGCGCTCCGACAAATACGGCGGGTCATTTGAAAACCGCATCCGGTTCGGCGTCACTGTCATGAAAGCCATCCGAAAGGCCGTGGGCGACAGCTTTCCCATGATGGTAAGGATGAACGGCAATGATTTCATGCCCGGCGGCCAGGGGCGGGAGGAGCTTCGCCAATATGCCAAACGCCTGGTGGCGGATGCCGGCGTGGACGCCCTGTGCATCAATGTGGGCTGGCATGAGGCTCGTGTGCCCCAGATCACCACCGCCGTTCCCAGAGGCGCGTTTGCCTATCTCTCCAGGGGCATCAAGGAAATGGTGGATGTGCCGGTGATTTCCAGCCACCGGATCAATGACCCGAAAACCGCCCGAGAGCTGATCGCAGACGGCATGTGCGACATGGTGGCCATGGGCCGCAGCCTCATTGCCGACCCTTATTTGCCGGAAAAAGCAAAGGCGGGAAAGGAGTCTGAGATTGTCCATTGCGTGGCCTGCGCACAGGGGTGTTTTGACAACCTGTTCAAGCTCAAGCACATTGAATGCCTGTGCAATCCCAGGGCCGGGTACGAGAGAAAAACCGCTGTTGAAAAAACCCAAACGCCAAAAAAAGTCATGATCATCGGCGGGGGGGCGGCCGGAATGAACGCGGCCATTGCCGCATTTGACCGCGGACATTCCGTGTATTTATATGAAAAAAGCCGCCGCCTGGGAGGACAGCTCTATCTGGCCGGCGCGCCTCCGGGACGGGAAGAATTCTGCGAACTGGCCAAGGATTTGGAAAGACAGGTCAAAAACAGGGGCATTCCCGTTCACTTAAACACTGCCGTGGATGCAGCGCTCATAGACAGCGAAAAACCCGATCATGTGATTTTGTCCACCGGCGCCGCGCCCATGACGCCTCCGATTCCGGGGGTTGAACTCCCCCATGTGGTTCAAGCATGGGATGTGCTGGCGGACAAAGTTTATACGGGTAAAAACGTGGTGGTCATCGGCGGCGGCGCCGTCGGCGTGGAGACCGCCCTGCATCTGGCTGAAAAAGGAACCATTTCCGGCGACACGCTTAAATTTCTCATGGTCAATGGCGCTGAAAGCTTAGAAGATATCCGCGATCTGGCCACCAGAGGAACCAAAAAAGTCACCGTTATTGAAATGATCGACAAAATCGGCAAAGATTTCGGAAAAACCACCCGGTGGGGCATGCTCCAGGACGTGAGCCGGTATGGGGTTGAAACCAAGGTCGCCACCAGGGCATTAGAGATCACAAAATCCGGGATCAAGGTGGAAGCCGGAGGCAAAATTGAAGAAATCCCGGCGGATTCCATTGTATTGGCCGCAGGCGCGAGGTCCGACAATGCCCTGCAGGCGATCATCGCGTCAAAAGGCATTCCCTGCGAGGTGGCGGGTGATGCCAATAAAATCGGCATGGCATTTGACGCGGTGCATCAGGGATTTGCGGCGGGCATGAAAATATAAAAAAAGTCAGATCACAATTAATTTTTTAGGTTGAGTTTTTTTGAAAATTGTCAATTGTGAATTGCTAATTGAAAATTGTGAATGAAGAACCATTATAACATGCAGGGGCGGACTTAATGCCCGCCCATCGAATATTTTGAGCGTATTGGGCGACGCCCAACAAAAAAATTTTTGAACAAAGAATGAACAATGCTTGAATCTTACTTGAAACACAAACACGAACGTGAATCCCAGGGCATTCCGCCAAAGCCGCTGACCGCGGAACAGGTGCAAGCGCTGACCCATTTATTGAAAAATCCTGCTGGTCATGACCCGAATCTGCTGCTGGATCTGATCGCTCATCGTGTGCCGGCCGGCGTGGACGAAGCCGCAAAGGTGAAAGCTGATTTCCTGTCTGACGTTGCCAAGGGGAAGACAGCCTCGGCGATGATTTCACCTCAAAAGGCCGTGATGCTTCTCTCCACGATGCGGGGCGGATATAATGTCGGGCATCTGATCGAACTATTGGATGATGCAAGCCTCGCAAAAGACGCCGCCGCCGCGCTCTCTTCCATCATCCTGATATTTGACGCATTTGGCGGGATATTTGAAAAGTCCAAAACAAACTCCTGCGCCCTGCAGGTCATCAAATCCTGGGCCGAGGCCGAATGGTTCACCCTGAATCCGGAACTTCCCAAGGAAATTGCGGTGACCGTGTTTAAGGTTGACGGTGAGATCAATACCGATGATTTTTCTCCGGCAGCCGAAGCCTGGAGCCGGCCCGACATCCCGCTGCACGCGCTGTGCATGCTTGCCCGGCGGATCAAATCGCCGATGGAAGAAATCAGCGCTTTAAAACAAAAAGGCCTTCCCCTGGTTTTTTGCGGGGATGTGGTGGGCACCGGTTCATCGCGAAAATCCGCATCCAACTCCCTTATCTGGCATATCGGCGCGGATATTCCGTATATCCCCAACAAGCGCCGGGGCGGCGTGGTGCTGGGCGGGAGCATCGCGCCGATTTTCTATAACTCCCTGGAAGACGCCGGAGCCTTCCCCATTGAATGCGATGTCCGCCGCATCCGGCATGGAGATGTGATCCGAATCCTCATGGATGAAAACCGGATCATCAATGACGCGACCCGCGAAACAATTGCGGAATTCACTCTGAAATCCGATGTCCTTCTCGATTCTGTCCGCGCCGGCGGCCGTATTCCGCTGATCATCGGCAGGGCGTTGACCGATAAGTCCAGAGACGCCCTTGGCCTGGACCCATCGCCCGTGTTCCGCCGTCCGGTGATCCCCATCGACACGACAAAAGGCTTTACCCAGGCCCAAAAAATCGTGGGCCGGGCCTGCGGCATGCCCGGCGTCCGGCCCGGTACCTATTGCGAACCTGAAATCACCACCGTAGGCTCCCAGGACACCACCGGCCCCATGACAAAAGATGAGCTCGCGGAACTGGCCTGCCTGAATTTCGCCGCAGACCTTGTCTTGCAATCCTTCTGCCACACGGCCGCCTACCCCAAACCGGTGGATAAACAAATGCACCAAAGCCTCCATAAGTTCATCAAGGACCGCGGCGGCGTGGCCCTCCTCCCCGGCGACGGCATTATCCACGCCTGGCTCAACCGGATGATCCTACCCGACACCGTGGGCACCGGCGGGGATTCCCATACCCGGTTTCCCATCGGCATCAGCTTCCCGGCAGGATCAGGCCTGGTGGCGTTTGCAGCCGCCCTGGGATTTATGCCCTTGGATATGCCTGAATCCGTGCTGGTGAAGTTTTCGGGAAGCATCCAGCCCGGCATCACCATCCGGGATATTGTCAACGGCGTGGCATATGCCGCCATCGGGCAAGGACTTCTCACAGTCAAAAAAGAAGGGAAAAAGAACGTATTTTCCGGACGGATCATCGAATTCGAAGGGATGTCCGATCTGACCGTGGAGCAGGCGTATGAACTGACCAATTCATCGGCGGAACGGTCCGCGGCTGCCTCGACGATTGCGCTTCCCGGCAAAGCGATCATCGAATTCCTGAAAAAAAACATCGGCCTGCTCAACTGGCTGATCGCCGGCGGATACGGAAATGCGCGAGCCCTTGAGCATCGGATCACGAAAATGGAAAAATGGATCTGTGATCCGGCTTTGCTGAAAGCGGACCCGGACGCCCAGTATGCCGCTGTGGTGAACGTAGATCTGTCCTCCATTACCGAGCCCATCATTGCCTGCCCCAATGATCCTGACGATGTCCGGGTCTTGAGTGATATCGCCGGCAAACCCATTGACGAGGTGTTTGTAGGCTCCTGCATGACCGGGTATTCCCATTACACGGAAGCGGCGAGCATAATCAATTACAAAACCAGCCTGCCGACGCGCCTCTGGATCACGCCCGCCACACGCATGGATGGACGGGACTTGAAAGCGGATGGGTTAATGGCTGTGTTTGAAGCTGCCGGCGCCCGGATTGAAGTTCCAGGCTGCTCCCTGTGCATGGGAAACCAGGCCAGGGTGAACGAAGGCTCTACAGTGTTTTCCACTTCCACGCGGAATTTTCCCAACCGCATGGGGGACCATACGAATGTATATCTCGGCTCCGCCCGGCTCGCGGCGGTCTGCGCCGTAATGGGCAGAATTCCCACAAAGGGGGAATACCTCAGCCATCTGCGTTTAAGCGGGCTGATTTGATTGATTCACAAGATGACCAATGAAATCTCCCCTGCCCCCTCTTTGGCAAAGAGGGGAATTAACATCCCCCTTTTAATTTGAATGAGATTTGTCTCAATTTGCGCTTTTAAAAAATTTTTCTTCCGTCTACCGCCAAATGGGGAACTTCGCCTCAAGCGTGGTTCCTTTCCCCGGCATGCCTGAAATCTCCAGAGAGCCGCCAAACACCTCAGCGCGCTCTCTCATGCCCATGATGCCGAAGGATTCATTCAATTCAAGCTTATCTTCGGTTATCCCGATCCCGTTGTCTTTGACCACCAGTACAATTTCGGATGGATCCTCCGACAGGCTGATGGATACATGCGTTGCATGGGAGTGCCGGACCGCGTTGGTTGTGGCTTCCTGGAATATACGAAAAATGGCGATGCCAAGGTCTTCGTCCAACACGAACTCTTCCGGCTCAATGGCGACCTCAAACTTTATCCCGATGCGCTGCTGATAGTCCTCCGCCTGCCACCTGATGGCCGCCGGAAGGCCCAGGTCGGAGAGCAGCGTTGGCCTGAGTTCCGTTATGATTCTTTTGACCGATCCAATCGCGCCCACGGCGAGCTCGGAAATGACTTCCATCCTCGGCTTTAAGATTTCCTGCTCTTTTGAAATTTTTTGGGCGACCCATGCGGCTTCCATGTTGATGGCTGTCAGCACCTGCCCCAGTTCATCGTGCAGTTCCCTGGCAATGCTGGTGCGTTCATTCTCCCTGGCGGACTGGAGATATTTTGTCAGATTGCGCATTTTCTCATGGGACTCCTTCAATTCTTTTTCTATTTGCTTCTGTTTCGTTATGTCCGCCAGTATCGATAAGATATATTTTTTGTTTTCAATCTCGATGACAGTCAAATTCACCAATGTATCCATGAGCTCACCGTTTTTCTTTTTAAATTTCAATTCCCTGCCGGTGACAAAGCCGTCTCGATGCAACGCTTCCAATAATTCTCGCCGTATCGAAGGATCTGAATAGCCAATACTTGTTTTTATATTGCGGGTCTCATAATCAGAATAACCGAACAACGACAGCGCGCTCTGGTTAAAATCCATAAGGGTGCCTTCAAAATCAGACAGGGTGAACGCCAGCGGCGCGCTGTCAAACAGAAGGCGATACCGTTTTTCGCTTTGCTGGAGCGCTTTCTCAAAAAGAATTTTTTCCGAAATATCTTCAGCCACGCAGATACCGCCGATGATATTTTTTTCCGCATCATGGATGGGAACCGTAAACGCCCTCAGATAGCTTTGCTTGTTTCCGGT
Organism: Desulfobacterales bacterium; assembly: GCA_025453995.1. Taxonomy (GTDB): domain Bacteria; phylum Desulfobacterota; class Desulfobacteria; order Desulfobacterales; family Desulfosalsimonadaceae; genus JALOPH01. The sequence continues at coordinate 269 of JALOPH010000214.1, read as the reverse complement.
GACAGATAGATATTTCCCTTCCAGTTCCCCTGGTGTTCCGGCCAGAGAATTTCGGATGGCATTTAAAAATGCTTCTTCCTTCACGCCGTTGATCATGTCAAATCCAATGAGATCATCATAGGTGGCGCCGCTCAGCTCAAGGGTTTTTGGGTTGCATTCAGTGATCACACCGTTTGCGTCATAATGCAATATGCCAAGGGGGGACGAGTCAAAAATCAGCCGGTACTTTTCCTCGCTGGCTTTTAATGCCTGCTGTGTTAAATGCTTTT
>JALOPH010000213.1 GCA_025453995.1 Desulfobacterales bacterium | reverse complement strand
CTTGTTAACGGCGATTTGCATTCCAAGCATTGCCTGGGCCACCCTTTTATGCCTCAGAGCGCCAAACTCAGTTTCGTTGGCCCATTTATATTCCTTAAGCGTGGCTGCACGATCATTCACGTGGCAGTATTCGCAAGTTACCCCAAGTGCCGCGGTAAAACTCTGCATCGTAGTTTCAATATCAGTTGGAGCGACGTATTTGGTTTTTGCCTGGACAACGCCGGCAGCAGCCAATACAATAATAATAACCAGAAAGATGTTCGCGTGTTTCATTGAATCTTCTCCTTATAAGCTGCGGTGAACTTTTTTTTAAGTGATGAAAAAGTTGGCTTTAACCCAATTCCAATTGAGAATGAGATGGAGCACGGCAATAATAAGAAAGATAATCGCACATCCCTTATGTATCAACTCAAATAATTCATATGAGAGGGATCCATGAAAAAAACCTGTCAAAATCTGGTTTAAAAACATAAGCCCGAGAACGGGGTTTATAATTTTCAGCACTGTATTCCGTTTCATCATTGTTGCCCTTAGATTGTTGTCTGATTAGACATTTATGAATTTATTGTTGTTTTGATTTTGTCATTACCATTCAAAAGGTATTGTACGCGTTATGGCAAAACCGATGACTGTGTCGCCAAAGCCCCTTTCGGAATTGCTGACAATACCGTCCGCGGTTGTGTATTGCGAATTGGAAAAAACAATTGAAAAAGTATGGCCATATGTAAAAATTTTAAATGACGAGGATATGATCGGATGATCGGCTCCGTATCCATTGACGCTGCAGGCTGATTCCACATTCCAGGTGAGCCAGGAAAAGAGAAAAAAATCCATAAAAGCAGAAACTGCCACAGAATGCTCATCATCGGTATTTTTTTTAACTGCTCCGGATGATTCTGAATGATATAATATGCCGGTTCCAGCAAAACATCTTCTTCCCCATGTCCGGCTGGCCAAAAGCTGGGCAAACACTCCCGATCCATCGTCCTCCTCTTTTTGCGTAAATATGCTGAAACCGGGGCGGATCGCAAGATCAATCCCGTGTTGATTCTGGACTAATAACCGCCATCGCACGTCAAATTCGTAAGTGTCAAAAGATTCATTAGTCCCATTGGATCGGTAAACTCCTGCGTCTAAATTATCCAAAAAGCCATAACGCATTCCGAGTCCTATCTTCAGACCGCCTCCATCAAAACCCAGCAGGTCATGAAATGGCTCTTCATCAACCGGCTCTCGGTTTCGATGTTCAACGATGAAAAGGAAATTTTTTTCAGGGATGGTATTTCCAGCCAAGAGGCTTATGGCGCGATCCGGCATATCAAAGTTCCCGTTGCGGTATAAAGAGACTGAATTGGCCTGATCATTGGAGTCATTCAAACCGGCATTTTGCGAGCCGATTTCCCCTGATGTCGAGATTCCCTCCTGAGCTTCTGAAGGAGATGCATTCGGGATAAGAAAATTCAGGCTTTGAGAGTGAGGCGTGTTTTGCACATCCGCGTCGGGACCTGATAAATCGCCTGCATGCAATATGACCGGGGCAAGCATAAGCGCTGCAATGAACAAAATTATACGCATAGTTTCTTTCCTTTTATTCGGGGTTATTGAAAACCATGTCTATGCCTTCCGGTTGGTTTATCGCTTCTCTGTGGCAAGAATTACAGGCCCCATCCATCATTGCTGCCCCTCCCCGTTCGATGATACTCAGGGTTTTCGGATCGAGTTCAAACCATTCCCATCCGTTTCCTTCAGGATTAAAGGAATCATTTCGCTTCACCATGGCAAAAACACCCCCTGAGGCTGAATATTCTTTTACGCCATTGACGCTGCTAAAAGTTTCCATGACGAAAATACTGCCCGGTCTAAATCTGTCCCCTTCTTTTTGGACGTTTGCGTATACCTGGCGGGTAAATCCGGGATCATTTCCCTGATGCGCGCCATCAAGTATCGAGGGACTCGCTGGATAATATGAATTTTCAATTATCGGCCATGATTGATAACCGGCAAATTCATTGGACCCGCCCTCAATACTCTGAATAACAGGCGCATGCTCAAGCTTCCCGTCTTCAATCCACTCTTGAAACATTTCTTTTTCCTGGTCTGAAAGCGGGCCAGATGGCGGCATCGTCCCGGATTGGATTCTTTGATTGGATTTATCCGCAAGGGCATAAGTTTCATCGTAGGTATCAAAATTGACGTCTAAAGGTGCGCCATTGCGGTCAGCACCGGACACTGACGCCGAGTGGCAACTTAAACAGTGGGTTTCAAGCAAGGGTTGAATGTCAGATGAATATGTGACTATGCCGCCACTTCCCCCGTCAAATACTTGAACCGGGTCCTGTTTATCATCACAGGCGGCAATCGTAATGAAAAGAGCAAAAACTGAGATGATTTTCATATTGGATTTACTCACCATATTTGATCCATTGAATAACATACGGGATGAATTAGCAGATGATTAATTGTAATGCGCATTTGCAACACTGTTTGCATGATCCGTATTTTTTGCTCAACGCTGTATTATTGTGAGAAGATGCGCAGGTGAAAACTTATGTGATCTCTAAAATAACAAGGAAATCTCAGTGTGTCAATTTTGTAAATATAATCAAATCAAATACTCATAACCTCTGGGCCATTGACTTTCAATTTAACCTGCTTATTTTTATAAATAGTCACCTAAATTTTGTTTTTTCTTTACAAAAATGGGGAGAGATTATGAACAACTATATCTTTAACAGGAATTTTCATATTCTGTTCTGCACGGCGGTTATGACAGCCTTGATCGGTTCGTCCGGCGTTTTGGCGAAAGATGATATGAATGCCCCGTCTGATCTTGTTGCCAATGCAACATCTGCAGCACAAATAGTTCTCACGTGGCAAGACAATTCACCTGATGAAACTGGTTTTAAGATTGAAATGAAGACAGGAGGGTGTAACTCATCAAATATATGGGAAGATTTGGTTGAAAAATCCGCAAACTCAACAACTCATACAGTTTCAGGCCTGAGTCCAAATACCACTTACGCATTCAAGGTCCGCGCGTTTAACGATTCTTCAAAATCTGACTATTCTGCTTGCAGCTCTGCAAAAACCTCCGCAGAAACCAGTTCAACCATAAACGCCCCTTCCAACCTTGCCGCCAAAGCGAAGTCGTCAAGCCAAATCGTCATTGGATGGAAAGACAATTCAACCAATGAAACCGGATTTAAAATTGAAAGAAAGTCAGGGGGGTGCGATTCAGCGAATGCATGGGAAGATGTTGCGGAAAAACCCGTAAACTCAACAAGTCATACCGTTTCAGGATTAAATCCAAACACCACATACGCGTTTAAAGTTAAAGCGTTTGATGACAGTTCGCAATCTGAAAATTCAAACTGCACAACGGCAAAAACAGGCCCTGCAGAATCGCCGCCGTCTCCGACAAATTTTAAGGCGGCATCGGCATCATCCACAAAAATTAATTTGAGCTGGAATGACAATTCAACCAATGAATCCGGGTTCAAGATTTACCGGAAAACCGGGACAGAGGCATGGGGGCTTTTAACCACAACTGGGCCCAATGTGAAAGCATTCAGCGATTCAACCGCCAGCAATAATTCATCAACGATACCTTATCAATATTATATCTTAGCTTTCAATAACTCAGGAAATTCTCCATCAACATATACCGCAGTGGTTCCCTATCAGCCGGTTTTTCTAACAGCGACACAGGGCGCAACCTCAGGCTCGATCAATTTGAAGTGGACGGATAAAAGCACAAATGAAACCGGATTTGAAATATATCGGAAAACAGGCCCATGCTCGTCAACATCTGCATGGACCAAAATTGCAACTTTAGGTGTAAATAAAACTTCATGGACGAACACAGGGCTTACAGCCGGTAATTCATATTCCTATAGAGTACGTGCTTATAAAAAATCAGGCTCTGTTCTTCCTGCTTATGGATATTCTCTTTACAGCAATTGCGCCTCTATGACAGCGACTCCTGAAAATTCAGCGCCTGTCGCCAACTCCGGGGTTGATCAGAACGCCGCCACCGGCGAACGCGTAATGCTAAACGGCAGCGCAAGCAGCGATGCCGACGGAGACTCGTTGACTTATTCATGGTCTTTTTCAAGCGTTCCACCAGGAAACACGGCTTCACTATCTGCCGCAACCACCGTGAACGCTTTTTTTACCCCCAATGTGGCCGGTACTTATGTGATCTCCCTAACTGTGAACGACGGTAAAGAAAGCAGCGCACCGGACACGGTCTCAATAACGGTCGCGCCTCCGCCGACAAGTTTTGCCAATAATATTCAGCCGATCTTTAATTCAAGTTGCACCAGCTGTCATTCCAGCGGTGGCAGCGCTTCTTTCCTGAATTTACAATCGACTGTGTCTTATGGGAATTTAGTCAATAAAGCAGCGACCAAGAGCACGGGGACCCGCGTCATACCGGGAGATTCCGCCAACAGCGTTCTCTATAAGAGGGTAATCGGCACATCAGCGGGCGGGCGGATGCCGCCGGGATCATCTTTGAGCGCTTCAAATATAAACTTAATTCAAAAATGGATTGATGAGGGCGCTGCAAACAATTAATTTTCACATTATGTCAAGTTCATAACCAGCTTTCGCGCCAGATATGATAGCACCCGACGGGTTCGCCGGAAGCTCAACGGGAAGTCAGGAAGCACAATGGCAAAGGCGAAACAGAACGGGCTACCATTGAAAGCAGGTCCGGTATGGGTAAACGCCGGGTCAGACTCGGGCGATTGATGCGTATCTGAGCGTGCCTTCTGGATTATATCTTTTGTGTCATGTCCGGAAAGAAGGCGCAAGCCCATTTATGGTGTTTTTTCCGTCACAATTAAGTTGACAGAACGCCGATATTTCATTAGCATTTTAAAAAAATAAAGGGGAGTAGCAGCCGGCGCTGTAAAACGCCGGCCCGCGTTTCGTCAATACGATGGCAAAACCATCCGGGCGCGGGGTTGCGACTTAGAGAGTCAAAATTGCAAGACCTTTACACGGGAATAAAAGCCGTGGAAAAGGTCTTTTTTTTATCAACCGATTCTCAGAGGTAACAATCAGAAACTGTTTTCAACTCATCCGCCTATTGAAGATCGAATTTCGCGTTTCGAAAATATGACGCTTAATGCCTAAAGAGAAAAAGCATAATCAACTTTAAACACAAAGGAACTGCAATGATTAAAAAACAAAGATTTATTCTCGCAATTTTAAGCTTACTGATTTGCATAGTCTATTTCTGCCAGGGAACTGCAGACGCCCGCAGAATGGGCGGAGGCCGTTCGTTTGGGAGCAAGCCCAAATACCAGCGGAGCGCTCCGGCTCCTACCCAGAATCCGGCATCCCCCCGTGTGACCCAGGATCAGAATCTGGGCCAGAGGCCACAGGCCAGTCCCTCTTTTTTCGGGGGACGCTTCGGCGGCATGATGGGAGGTCTTTTGATGGGCGGACTAATAGGCTCCCTTTTGTTTGGAGGCGGTCATGGTTTCGGCGGTCCCGGGCTTTTGGACATTCTTTTGATCGGCGGAGGACTGTTCCTCCTGTTTCGTTTCTTGCGCGCCCGGCGAATGGCGACGCAACCTCAAGCGCCAGCCGGACCTTTGATGTTTGAATCCGGCTCCACTCAAGGATGGCAGAACATTGGCGCGCCGGTCGAAGGAATGCCCCCTTCATTCCCGCCCGGATTTAGTGAAGAGGAGTTCCTTAAAGGCGCCCGCGCCATGTACATTCGCCTTCAGGAATCCTGGGACAAGCGCGATTTAGACGATATCCGCCAGTTTACTTCCCCGGAAGTTTTTGCAGAAATCCAGAATCAGGCCGAGGAAGACCCCCGCGTAGGAAAAACAGAGCTTCTCCTGATCAATCTTCGGCTGATTGAAGTCCAGGAAATAGACGGGCAGATAATCTCCACGGTAATGTTTGATGTCATGATGCGGGAAGGGCAGGACAGGGTCTCAAATCAGGTTCGCGAGTTGTGGCATTTCAGCCGGGATTCAGCTCGGCCGGATTCCTTCTGGACATTGGAAGGTATTCAGCAGATCGAGTGATATAACGCAGATGCATAATATCCGGGATAAGAAACATGATCTTTTATAAAGGGAAAACTCGGAATTGATAATTTTTTAGATTGTTATAAGGAGTCGATTATGGAATGTCCGGTTTGCAGAATTGAGTTAACAATGTCAGAAAGACAAGGGATCGAAATAGATTATTGTCCTAAATGCAGAGGGGTATGGTTAGACCGTGGCGAGCTTGATAAAATTATTGA
>JALOPH010000212.1 GCA_025453995.1 Desulfobacterales bacterium | reverse complement strand
TTGATGCATCGTCAGGAGATTTTAAGATCGTTGCCGAAGAAACATTTCCAAGTCAGGAACGTACAAGCCTTGAAGCGGTGATTGTGGAGTTTCTGGCGATTCATCCAAGTGATATTTCCAGAGCGTCTTTTGGAATCGCCGGACCCGTTCGGCATGGCCGCTGCGAAGCCACAAATCTGCCATGGATCGTTGATTCAAAAAATGTGGCCAAACAGCTCCGCCTGAAGAGCTTCGGGCTGATGAATGATCTGGTCGCCAATGCATATGGAATTGAGCTTCTGCAAAACAATGACTTTGTCATTTTAAACAAAGGCGCACGCAATGCAACCGGCAATAAGGCGATCATTTCGGCGGGAACGGGTCTCGGCGAGGCAGGGCTGTTCTGGGACGGAAAAACGCACCGGCCATTTGAATCAGAAGGCGGTCATGCGGACTTTGCGCCCCGCAACCATCTGGAGATTGAGCTTCTTAATTATTCCATGAATCATTACCGGCGTGTAAGTTACGAACGCCTTATTTCCGGGCCAGGGCTTTTTCACGTGTATCAATTTTTAAGAGATACAGGAAAAGGTGAAGAACCCTCCTGGCTCACAGACCAGATCCGCCTTGGCGACCCGGCTTCAACCATTTCCCAATGCGCATTGAATGGAAAGAGCCTTCTGTGCTGTCAGTCGCTTGAGCTTTTTGCTTCAATATACGGCGCTGAAGCCGGCAACCTGGCCCTCAAGGTCATGGCAACAGGCGGGATTTACCTCGGGGGCGGCATTGCACCCAAAATCATCTCAAAATTAAAAGAGCCGGTATTTATGAACGCTTTCACTGCAAAGGGTCGGATGCGACCGTTGCTCCAGGATATCCCCGTCAAGGTCATCATGAACCCCAAGACCGCATTGCTCGGCGCGGCCCGGCATGCCGCTTTCGGATGATGAATATAAACTCAAAGGAGATTTTATGAAACAATTTATACGGACAATGCTGTGCCTGATATGTCTGCTGCTCTGTTTGCCGCAGGTCGTTTTTGCTGCCGAATCCCCTGTTTCAACCAAACATGCCACTGATCAAGCTGCTGTTGAAAATGCCGGCGATGACAATCTGAGGGACCCGGCAGCCATTGCAGAGTTCAAGCGGGCGACGGATTTTCTCACTTCTTTGCCAAGATTTCATGTCAAAGCTTCCATACTTTATGATGTGATTCAAGAGGATGGCCGCTCCTTGCAGTATGAGAAATACGGTGATGTCTACCTGCAGCGTCCGGACCGTTTTTTTGCCGAAGTCTATTTTGACGATGGTCGGTTTCGTCAGATCTGGTATGACGGCAAGATGCTCAGTATCGCCGAGCGCTCCAAGAACCTCTATACCAGGATCAAGGCGCCGCCCAGCATCGATGCGACACTCGACATGATGGAGGGGTTGTTTAAGGACCCCCAGCCGCTTTCAGACCTCTATTACAGCGACCTAACCCCCCTCCATCGCCTGGCGGTTGAAGCCGATATGGTCGGTGATAGCCTGGTAAACGGCCGTCCCTGCACCCACCTGTCTTTTCGGGGCAAGAAGGTGGACTGGCAGCTCTGGATCGAGAAGGGGGAGACTCCCTTTTTCCGGAAGCTGATCATCAGTTACCGGGAAGAACCCGGAACGCCGCAGACTGTCGCGGTTCTGAATCTCTGGGAAACGCCGGATCAATTCAGCGAGGAAATGTTCAACTTCATCCCTCTGTCAGATTCACAATGGATCGACATACTCGTGCCCATGCCGCGCAAAGTTGAGGAAGGAGAAAAGCCATGAACCGGAAAAAATTGACCTTATTATTAATCGGGGCATGTTTGGTTGTCTTGATTTGTGCGGATTTCCTCGAAGCGCGAGGCGGCGGACGGGGTGGCGGAGGACGTGGGGGCGGCGGGTTCTCCCGGGGCGGGGGCGGTTTTTCAAGGGGGAGCGGCGGGAGTTACGGCTCCATCCGAAATAGCGCACGTCCATCAACCCGGGATGTTTCCAGGCCATCGACACGGGATTTCTACCCGTCATCCAGTGGCGGCTTTTCTCGCCAGGATACCAGCGATCTGTCCCGCCCATCAGGAGACTATTCAAATCGCCCGACTCAGAGGGATTTATCGGAGAATCGGTCCCAGACCTTCCAGGATCGTGCGTCAAACCTGACGCCGGATCAGAAGCAGACCTTTGCGGATAAAGCCGGCGCCCTGACGCCGGAGCAAAAACAATCGCTTCAGGACAGAGCCAGCAGTTTAACGCCCGAGCAGAAGCAGCAAATCCAGGACAAGGCATCCAACTTGACTCCCGAGCAAAAGCAGCAGATCCAAGAAAAAGCAGGCAATCTGACGCCGGAACAAAAGGAACAGATGAAGGACCGTTTGTCCAATCTCACGCCGGAGCAGAAAGAGGAACTCCGGCAGAAATATGAGGATTCCGGACTTACGCCGGATCAATTACCAGTTGACGATCAGGATCGCGAGGACTGGCAGGAATGGCGGGATGAGAACCGGGAAGACTGGCAGGACTGGTATGAAGATGAGTATGAAGACTACTGGGACGACCACTACCACTCAACCTGGTGGTATGGATATCCAGTGAGTTCGGTATCCTATCACTTCTATGTCGATGATGATCCTCCCTGCCAGAATAAAGTGATGGTCAACCAGGCAACCGGTTACACCACGTATTACCAGTGCAATTCAGTATGGTATCAGCCGGCGTATGCCAGCGGGGATGTCAAGTACGTGGTCACCTCCCCGCCGGCCGGCGCAGAACTGGCAACGCTTTCTTCCTCTTATGTGGTGATCGTGGACGGAGAGGAATATTATGTAAGCAATCATGCCTTCTATCAGAAATTCACGCGCAACGGACAGCCGGTCTATGTGCTGGTGGATCCACCTGTCGGGGCGAAGGTGAATACCATCCCCCAATATGCGGTTGAAATCCAGCATCAGGGCCAGAGCTATTACCGGTTTGATAAAATTTTTTATCAGAAGCAGGGGGATGGATTCCTGGTTGTGGCCAATCCTGGAGTGTAACGGTCGGGTTTCATCCTCACTCATCTTGAACAATTTGACATACATTTAACTTTTTTTACGCGATAATATTCACCCCGCCGTCCACATACATGGTTTCGCCGGTGATGCGACGGGCATAGGGGGTGGCCAGAAAGGCACATGCAAAGCCCACATCCATGATATCCACCAGTTCTCCCACCGGCGCCCGTGCCACGGCTTCGTTTAAGAGCAGGTCAAAATCTTTTAAGCCGGATGCAGCCCGGGTTTTAAGAGGCCCTGGGGAAATTGCATGAACGCGGATTTTCTGGGGTCCGAGTTCATAGGCAAGGTATCTGCAACACGCTTCCAGCGCTGCCTTCACCGGTCCCATGACATTGTAGTTGGCCACCACTTTCTGGGCGCCGTGATAGGTCATGGCAAAAAGGTTCCCGCCGTCTTTCATCAGCGGCGCGGCCAGGCGCGCCATACGGATAAACGAATGGCAGGAAATATCCATGGCCTTTGCAAATCCGTCGGCGGAACAGTTCAACAGGCCGCCCTGCAAATCTTTTTTGTCGGCAAAGGCGATGGAATGGAGAACGATGTCGAGCTTTCCCCAGGTTTTTTCAATGGATTCAAATATTGCTTCAAGTTCGCCGGGCTTTGAGACATCCAAAGGCAGAAACAGCGGCGCCTCCAGCTCTTTTGCCAGCGGTTCCACATAAGTTTTGGATTTTTCATTCAGATAGGTTACCGCAATATCAGCGCCGAGCTCATGGAATGCTTTAGCGCATCCGTAAGCAATGGAATATTCATTGGCGATGCCGGCAATCAATGCCTTTTGCCCTTTCAATACAGGCCTGGGAATTTCAATGCTCATGATCAAGCTCCTTTTGTTTTGTTTATCAAGTTTAAGGTGTGGCGCGCGATCATGAGTTCTTCATTGGTCGGAATGACCCAGGCCGCCACACGGCTGTTTTTCTTGCTGATGAGAGGACCGCCGGCCGTATTTTTGTTTTCATCTAATTCCACGCCGATCCATGCGGCATCTTGGCATACGCGACGCCTGATAATCGCAGAGTTTTCTCCGATCCCGGCGGTGAACACAATGGCGTCCAGCCCTCCCAGCACTGCTGCCAGCGCGCCCAGTTCCCGTCGAATTCGATAAATATAAAGATCAATCGCTATTTTGGCTTTTGTGTCATCGCTCGCCAGAAGCGCCCGCATGTCACTGGAAATGCCGGACACGCCCAACAGTCCGGATTGTGTATAAATGAGTTTTTCAATATCGCGGATACTCATGCCCCGCTGATCCATGAGAAACAGGATAACGCCGGGGTCCATCGATCCGCAGCGGGTTCCCATGGGCAGTCCTTCGACGGCGGTAAATCCCATAGTGGATGAAATGCTGCGCCCCGCATCTATTGCACACATACTGGCGCCATTGCCAAGATGCAGCACAATGGTCTTGCCGGCAGCCGCTTTTGCGTCAAATTGGGGAAGCACTGAAGCAATATATTCATATGAAAGCCCGTGAAACCCGTAACGCACTATGCCGTCATCGGTGAGCTCCTTCGGCAGGGCAAACATCTGGGCGACCGGGGGAGTAGTCCGATGAAATGAGGTGTCAAAACATGCCACTTGGGGCAGGTCGGGGACACGTTCCAACAACCGCCGGATCGGCGTCAGATTATGCGGTTGATGCAAGGGCGCAAGGGGGATAAACTTTTCCAGTTCAGTTAATATATTACTATCGACTTGAACCGGCTGGGTGTATTTCTGGCCGCCGTGAACCACGCGGTGTCCCACGCCGATGAGCTGGTCATCAACGAGTTCGGTTCTTAAAAACGCCACGATATGTTCCAACGACCCGTCATGTCCCAGTTGCGTGCCCTGGGGCCATGAGTTTTCAGTCTTTAATGATCCGTCAGGATTTTTTGCCGTAAAACGGGGGAATGTGTAGATGCCTTCCATTTGCCCCCGAACATCCGGAACAAGATCATCCCCGCGCTCTAAAAACAAAGAAAACTTGATGCTCGATGATCCGGCGTTTACGATGACGATGGCTCTGCCCATAATTATTTCCTTTCTATGATATGCCTATTTCTTTCGTTTGGATTCCGCCAGCAACGCCATGACAGCTGTGGATGCCATGCGGGTTCTGATGGAATCCGCCCGGCTGGTGAGCACAATGGGCACCCGGGTGCCCAGAACGATTCCGGCGCTGTCTGCGCCGGCCATGTATTGAAGCTGCTTGGCCAGCATGTTGCCGGCTTCCAGATCCGGAGCAACCAAAATATCAGCCTGGCCGGCCACAGGGGATGAGATTTTTTTGGTGCGCGCAGCATCTAAACTGACTGCATTGTCAAAAGCCAGGGGCCCGTCCAGAATGCCGCCGGTGATCTGGCCGCGATCCGCCATTTTGCATAAAATCGCCGCATCCACGGTCGCCTGCATGGTGGGATTGACCGTCTCGACCGCAGCAAGGATGGCGACTTTCGGTTGTTCAATCCCCAGCACAACTGCAAGGTCGATGGCATTTTGAATGATGTCCGCCTTGTCTTTGGCTGTGGGCGCGATATTGATAGCTGCGTCGGTAATCAAAAGCAAACGCGGATAAGAAGGCACATCCAGCACAAACACATGGCTGACGCGCCGGGCGGTCCGCAGCCCTGTTGCCGACGGCACCACCGCCTCCATCAGTTCGTCGGTGTGCAGGCTCCCTTTCATCAATGCCTGCACTTCGCCGGACCGGGCCATGGCCACCGCTGTGCTGGCGGCTGCATGGCTATGCTCGGTATCCACTATCCGATAGGCCGATATGTCTGCACCTTCCTTCTCCGCCACAGCGTTTATCTTGTTTACCGGACCCACCAGCACCGGTGTGATCAAACCTCTGGCGGCAGCTTCTAAAGGACCCAGCAAGGAATCCCGGTCACAGGGATGGACAACGGCGCAAAGCACCGGCGGAACTTTTTCGCATTTTTTGATCAGTTTGGCCAGTTCATCCGTGCGCCGCAGGATGACTTCGGGGGTGGTGATATTGTCAAACCGGATACGTTTTGTAGGCGCCTGAACAGTGATGATCCCTGAAAGAATATCTTCCTTGCCGTTATTAACCTTGCATTCAAAATCAATCTCATGTCCTTTTTCCCGCTTGTCGATGGCCGTCACCGTTCCTGTGAGCTCATCGCCTACGTTCAGTGCGCCTCTGTATTTGAGATTCTGGGCGAGGATGTTGGCGCCCGGCCCCGGCAGTCGCCGGTTGATCATGGCGGATATCAGAACGCTGGCCGCCACCGGCTCTGCAGCCAAGGTCTGGTTGACATCATCGACTGTTTCCATGAAAAAAGGATCAATCTCACCGGAGGCATACACC
>JALOPH010000036.1 GCA_025453995.1 Desulfobacterales bacterium | reverse complement strand
ATAGAATATAAGGAAACCGGAGATCAGAAAGACCCATAAAATAACGACCTGCGGGTCGGCAAAACGATCGGAAAACCAGTTTTGGAACATTTTAATCATGGGAGGCATCCGTTCATCTATTTATCTGATTCCTCATTGGAAAAGTTTCCGTAAAGTATCTTAACGCGCTATGCGCGAAATCAGCCAATGCTCAAGGTCGTTCAGTGCCTTTTGGCGGCTTTGATCCACCTCATTATATATTTCATGAAAAAACCCTTCATACAGGCGAAGTGTTTTATCTTTGCTGGATACGCGGTCAAAAAAATCTTTTGAGGCCAGAGGGTCCACCAGCCGGTCATCGCCCGCCACCTGCATCAGGATGGGAATTTGAATTTTCTGCGCGTCTTGAAATGTCATTCCCATTGCAGCCATGAATTGAGTAAACCAACGGGCGGTTACTTTCCTGTGGACAAGAGGATCAGCGTCATAGGCCTCCACAACGGAAGCATCATGGCTGAGGTGCGAGGAATTGAGTTCATTGTCAAATGAAAGCTTGGGCCAGATGGAGGACATCAGTTTCCCTATTGTGCCTTTTATAGCAGGCACTTTCATGGCGGGCCGCAACCCGGGGGAAGAGGCGATGATCCCGTTGATCATTTTCGGACAGGTCTGGGCAAAAAAGAGCGCCATGCATCCCCCCATGCTGTGGCCCAGCAAAAAAAATCTCATCTCCTCCGGCATATCTTTTTGGGCGATGGTGACCATTTGTTTGAGATCAAAAACATATTCATCAAACGACTGAATATGTCCCCGGTTCCCTTCGCTTTTCCCATGTCCCCGGTGGTCTATGGCCCAAACGGATATGCCCATCTTCGTGATCCGTTCGATTACATGGGCATATCTTCCGGAATGTTCTCCCAGCCCGTGTGCGATCACCATGCGCGCCCTTTCCGGGATCGCTTTCTGATGTCGATAAAAGATTAATAGCCCGTTGTGGCCAGAGAAAATTCCCGTAGTTTCATTTTGTTGAATCATGTCTTGTTCCATAAGATGATTTGCGGAAAAATATGACTATCAAATGCCTATTTTGGATAAAAAATCGCAGATGGCGTTTACTGTCTGCACCAATTTGGGATGGGATGCCTCAAATTCTTTTACTGATGAAGACAGCCCTTCTATTGAAATCCGGATCAACCCCGGATCAATTTCATCCCGGGTGATTTCATGAGAGGAGATCTTTGTAAAACCCTTGATGCTTTGCGCCTTTTCTTTTTGGCTTTTCTGAAGTTCGTTAATTTCAGTGTTCAAGGTGTGAAGCAGCTCCAGATATTCCGATTTGCTTGCCTCTGGTATGCTGGGCGCGTTTTTTATTTTATTTTCAATCGTTTCAAGTGTATGTTTCAGCATAAGCGCTCCTTTGTTTCTCAGAATTTGTAATATCCAGTTAACAGTTTTGCAAGTGAATATCAATTATTAATAAAATGGATCTGCTTGGTAAAGGCTGTGGCATATTATGGAGGGACAGGAAAAACCAGGGGACTCCAGACTATTTTGAAGAGAGCGCTGATGTCATCTTTGCAGATTTAGATGGTTGACAAACTCATCGGCTGTGACGGTCGAAAGCCCCAGAAGGGATTGGATTAAAAAACCGTCTAAGGACGCGACGATGAGCAGGGAAAGTTTGGTATAATCACCGCTGCCGGGTTCAATCTTTTCAAACCCATCCCGCATCATTTCATACCATTCACGGTATTTTTTTTGAAATCTTTCCATGAGCGCGTCGTTTCCGTTTAGCGCCTGCTGAATAAGATAGATGTGAAGCCTGCCCCGGGTTTCAGCCGCCATGATGCGCTCAAACAGAATTTTTAAGACCTCTTTCCAGTCTGCGTTTCCTTTGCGCGCCTCGATGATGGAAAACAGGTTTTCTGAAATCCGGTTGATGTGGGCGTCGGCTATATCAAAAATTAAATCATCCTTTGAAGCATAGTAATAATAAAGGCTCCCTTTGCTGATGCCGGCTTCATTGGCGATATCAGATAAACTTGTTTGTTCAACGCCTTTCTGCACCATGAGGCGCGCAGCCGCCTCGATGATCTGCAGGCGTTTGGCTTGTTGTTTGATGTCTTTAAGCTTTTTGTTCAACAGGCAAGGCCCTTTTAAAAAATTGCAGCAGCCAGGCTGCGTTATAAAAATAATTAGACCACGCCGGAGAAGGCGTGGTCTAAATGATCAAAAAATATGAATGTTATGCGTGGAGCATCTGGGCAAGATCATCAAGTCCGATCTTTTTAAGCGTTTCACTTTTTGGAATACCGGACGCATCAAATCCCCGCAGTTCGTAGAACTCAGCAAGCATTTTGTCCATATCCGGAACGCTCCCGGCTGTGGGGCCGTCTTCCATGGCCGACATGAGCCGTTTGGGAAGCCGGTCGTCCTCAGCCCGCGCGCCGAATAGATTGGTCAAGCCGCGCTTCAAATACCATACCCGGCGGCCGATATCGATAATTTCTTCTAACGTGTAATCGAATCCGGTCACATGATTGACCATTGAAACCGTGTGGGTGGCGGTCAGCGGATTTGCCCCCAGGTTGCAAAATATGGCGCAGCTTGTAAAGAACATGCCGTAGTCCTGGCATGCCACATTTAATTTCGCCCTGTCATCGCTGGAATGCTCCACAAGTTCCATGGACAGGTCTTCGATTTCAGGCACAAACATGGCACCGCCTTCGACGTTGAAATTAAGGCTTGCTTCATGGCAGGCGCCCCGGGGGGAAACGCCGTAAGCCAGGCCGTATCCATGGGCGCTTCGCGGATCATGCATGGGCGCTTCCAGCCCCTTGACGGTGGTCAGAAAATCAGCGGCATTTTTTCCGATTTTTTGAGCCGCTTTGGCGCTGCCATCGGCCAGCACAGCGCCGAAGCCTTCCTTTTTGCCAATTTTTTCAGTCAAGGCAACAATGGCCTCGGAATTGCCCCAAGTCAATTTCAATCCATCTGTGTCTTTTTCAGAAATCAATCCATTTTCAAAACATTCAATGGCAAACGCAATGGTCGAACCGCAGGTGATGGTGTCCATGCCATAGCGGTTGCAGATTTCATTGGCCTTTGCAATGGATTCGATGTTCGTGTTCAGGCACATGGACCCGAAAGTGGCAACAGTTTCATATTCCGGAGAGGGACCCTTATTCATTTTGTATGGCCCTTCCTTGACTTCAGCATCTTTTTTGCAAGCCACCCCGCACCCGTAGCAGGTCTTATGGCCGGCAAAAAGTTTCTCTTCTATGGCGCCGGGGCCGATGTCATTAATGCTGTCCCATTCCGTCATCTGCCAGTTTTTGATCGGCACATCACCGGCAATCATTCCCACGTCAATGTGCGCGGGCGTGCCGCTGGATTTAAGCGCCGCTATATAGATGCTGTCTTCATAAACGGATTTTAATTCTTCCTTTAACTCCTTGAGCTTGTCCGGATGGGCGATTTGAACATCGCCTGAACCGCTGGCATAAATGGCCTTTAAGTTTTTTGATCCCCAGACAGCGCCCATGCCCGTGCGGCCGGCCGCATGACGTTTGTTATTGATGATGGACGCGAATTTAATCAAATTTTCACCGGCAGGACCGATGCAAACAACTTGTCCAGGGCGTTTGGATTCTCGTTTGAGGTCTTCAAGCATTTCATCGTTTGTCTCGTAAATGTCTTTTCCCCAGTATTTCCCGGAATCACGGATTTCAACAACATCGTCTCGGATAAAGATGTAAGAAGGTTTCTCGGCTTTGCCGGTGATCACGATGCCGTCATATCCGGCAAACTTCAGATAAGCGCCGAAAAATCCGCCGACATTGGCATCCCCCCAAAAGCCTGTCTGGGGGGATTTTGTACCCACGGTCCACCGGGCGACCCCGTTCATTTTAAGGCCTGTCAGAGGGCCCGTCATCAGAACAAACGGATTGGCTTCTGACAATGCATCAAAATTTGGATTGTTTTTGATCAGGTCAAGATATATCCGGGTGCCGAACCCCAGGCCGCCGATATAGTTTCTTGCAAAATCAGCATCCAGGGCTTTTTTTTCAATCTTGCCCGATGACAGATCAATATAAAGGATTTGTCCTGCGTAACCGTGCATGGTCGCCATCCTTAAAATTTGAGTAAGTTATTAAATCGTGCATGAACGAAAACTTTTAAAACAATTTGTTGGGTTTCGCCCCAGGATTTCGACATCAATAAATGATTGATTCTTGCAGGTTGGGTTGAGGTGCGAAACCCAACATTGCTTAAATGGGCGAAACCCAACCTATGAAATTCTGACTTTTCGTTCAACCACTGCTAAATTTACGCTGATGGAGCAGCCGGAGGTGTCGGCGGCTTATAGGCTTTTAAAATATTGTATTTTTCATACCCGTGGCTGTCCAAGTATTGCGGATACATGGCGTATGAAGGCTGGACAGCGGGAAGAAGTTTCAAAACTTTGGGAATCGGGCCCTTGGCGACCATTTCCTTGCGGGTAAGGGCGCTGGTCAGGTTTACTTTCCCGAACCAGAAACGGTGGGCTATGTCGGAAGACATGGACATTTCAACAATGGCCTTGGTATCTTTATCATTAGGCCGGACATCGATTTTATCTCCGGAGCAGTCCACCACAACCACCAGATCCGGATCGGAATAGATAAACCGGATGATCAGTTTGGAAGCCAGCAGCTTGTCTGCAATCTTGGGCGTATCGCCCATTAATTTAAAAAATCCAACCAGAACTTCTTCAAACTTTTCTGCACTTTCAAACATTCCCATAATCATTACCCCTTTTTGTTAAATGGTTAATAAACGTTTTGAACAAACGGCAGCAATTCTTCTGCGTCCATGGGACGCGGATTATAAAACGACGTTCCGTCATTGAGCGCGCCTTCGGCAATGGTCATCAGCCCATCCTCAGGAACGCCCACATCTCTTAATCTTAAGGGCAGCGCGTTCAATTTATTGAGCTGTTGTGTGAGACTGCGGATGCTCGCAATAACCGCTCTTGCAGCGGCTTCATTGGACATTCCGGTTTCCATAACGCCCGCCACGGGCGCCAGTCGGGCCAGCTTGTCCTGGATATATTCAAAATTATATTCCAGTCCGACCGGCAGAAAAATCCCATTGGCCACTCCATGGGGAACCCGGAAATGCGCGCCCGTGGTATGGGCCAGGCCGTGAACGCAACCGACCATGGAATGGGTAAAAGCGATGCCTGCCATGTTGGAGGCAATGAGCATTGCGCCTCTGGCTTCAACATCTGCGCCATTTTCAACAGCCTGTACCAGGCGGCTCATGATGAGTTCAATGGCGCCTAAGGCAAAACCGTCGGAAACCGGGGATGCTGTTATGCCGACATACGCCTCAACCGCATGCGTCAGCGCGTCCATGCCGGTTGCCGCGGTCATCTTCGGAGGTAGGGAGACGGTCATCTGGGGATCTAACACCGCCAGGTTGGGCAGCAGAAACTTGTCCGGGAACGCCAGTTTTTCCTTGTTATCTTCGTCATAGATGACGGCGATCATGGTCACTTCGCTGCCGGTACCGGCGGTGGTGGGTATGACCACGTGGGGTTTGAGGGGGCGTTTCAATGTGTGCGCCCCGGAATAGTCTTCCACCAGGTCTCCGCCTTCTGAAAATAATATATTGACGGCTTTGGCTGTATCAATAACGCTGCCGCCGCCTATGGATAGTATACCCTGGGCTCCGGATGCTTTGACAAGGTCAGCGCATTTTTTTACGTCTTTCAGGCGCGCATCCTGGGCCACATCTAAAAATCGCCCGACAGGTTCGCAGCCTGCTTCTTTCAGTCCATCCGCGACTTTATCTACCAGTCCCACGCCGTTAATAATATGGTCGGAAATGATAAAGTATTTTTGAATGCCGATAATGTCCAACTCGGGCTTGAGATCTGTTGCAATTCCGTCTTTGTAAACAACTTTGGTGGGATTATAGAATTCAAAAAATTCAGGAAGCATGAGAAACTCCTTGGGTTGTTGGTTAGAAAAAATTAGTCGGCCAGCCAGTCGAAAAATTTTTTAACACAGCATATGAATCGCGTCAATATAATATTGGATCATAATCGGGAAAAAAGATTTTCAAAACATTTTCTTGATTAAACAACGCCTGTTCTATAAATTCAGCACCGCGAGGATTGGTCTTATGACAACAACAAGAAAATACTGAAGAAAGGAGCGGTGTGTGCGGATAAACTATCTTATTGGCGCGGTTGCCATGTTTTTAGTCCTTATCAATTCAGTGAATGCCTTCGCGGGCTGACCCTGCTCGGCTCAGTCCCGCAGCTCTTCCCAGGTGGGGAAAGCAGGCATCGAAAACAGGGTGAATCAGCTTAAATCCGGCGAGGCTCCCTTTAACGCATCCTTGCGTTTGGGTGGATTGTATGATTCGCGGGTGGGCGCTGCGTCCAGCGTCAGGACAGGCGGTCAGGATGACACGGCGCTTGCGGCGACGCTTGGCGCAGGATACCAGTTCCAGACAGATGGCAGGTTGGGCTTTAGATCGGATTATATTGTTTATACCGATTTTTATCAGGATTATGATGAATATAATGTAGTGGACCAGACGGTATCTGTTGAACCTCAATATGAAATAGGAGAAAATTTCCTTTTCAGCCTTCCGGTGACATATAATTATGTTCTTGAAGACTATGAAACGGATTCGGACCGCTACAGCGTTCTGCCGACAATTACTTATTATATCAGTCAGCTGAACCAGGCTGTGGCAGTCAACGGGATCTTCGCCGCCTTAAACGACAGGGACGATATCTCCACGGATGAGGACGGGGATTCAGCGGGTGTTGGGGCGGCGTATATGTTTTCCCTTATGAAAAATTGCCTGGTGAGGGCTTCCGTGGACTACCTTAAAACGGAATATGATGCCAGACTGGTCGATTATATGACAGGTTCGATTTCGCGGGATCATAGGGAAGATAAAACCACTTCGGCCAATCTTGATATTCAATATAATTTCACGTCAAATTTAGGGATATTTACCAGTTATACTTACATTTATGCGGACTCAAACGTTGAAGTGTATGATTATGACAGAAATATAATCGGGGCCGGCTTCTTGCTCCGGTATTAATGTTTCATTTTGAGATGCCGAAAGAATTAAGCGGCAACAGGTTAGGCTTATAATTCATTCAAATCATTGTTGAGAGGTTTTGCAATGAACTGTCGATTTATCATTATTGTTATTATGACTTTGATTTCGATGTTTACAGTTCAAAAGGCCTGGGCGGGGTGAGGGTGTTCGGCAAGAAGCGTTTCCCCGGTGGGGAAGGACAGCATCGATAAGCTGACACAGGCAGATCCGTTATCATTGTCTTTGCGAATAGGGGGCCTCTATGACTCCCGTGTGGGTGCCACATCCAGTTCATCCAGCGAAGAAGATCATAAAGATTTGGCGGCCGCCATGAACCTGGGGGCCGGATGGCAGTTTTTCAAAAATGACAATTTCGGCTTTCGGGCGGATTATAGCGGATATGCTAATTTTTATGATGACTACAATCAATACAATGTGATTGACCAGTCGATCACTTTAGAACCCCAGTGTTTTATGGGGGATTTTGTATTCAGCCTGCCGACGGGCTATAATTATGTCATGGAAGATCAGGAAACCGATTTCTACCGGTACATCATCATGCCCACAACGACATATCTCATACCGGGCTCTGTTCATGCCGTTGCCGCGAATATCCTGTATGCGCATATTATGGATGGAGATGATTCAATCCTTGGCAATAGTGAATCTACAGAGATTAACCTTGATGAAGACGGCAATACATTCGGGGCGGGATGCGCATATATTTATTATTTTAAAAATAGGGGGCGCATCCGCATGTCAGCAGATTATCAGCGTGCTGAATATGACGCCACAGTGGCAAATTATATCCAGGCGATCAATGACGTTTCAACGCGATATCCTCAAAATAAAAGAGAAGATGATATCCTGCTGGCAAATGTGGATATTCAGTTTCCACTCAGTTCATTTCTATCCGTTTATTCGAGTTATTCTTATATCCATACCAATTCAAATGTGGATCTCTATGAATATGACAGAAACCTTATCGAGGGTGGGTTTATGCTTCGGTATTAAATCTTTTTAAAACAAGAAGGCGCCCAGGGGGTGAGGAAATCCCTTGAGGCGCCTTTCTTGTTTGGTTAAAAAAGATTTACCCTTGATATTTCCCGATAATCGAGATGCTGCAGATGTTCTGGAAGGGGAATCCGCCCAGATTATGTGTCAAGCCGAGTTTCGGGTTTTTGACCTGGCGCTTGTCCGCCCGTCCGTGGAGTTGGAGATACATTTCATAAAGCATCCGCAATCCCGATGCGCCGATGGGATGGCCGAAGCATTTCAGTCCGCCGTCCACCTGGCAGGGGACCTTGCCGTTGAGATCATAAAAACCATCCATGATGTCCTTGACGGCAGTTCCGCGTTCCGAGATGTGCAGGTCTTCATAAGTCACAAGTTCCGTGATGGAGAAGCAGTCATGGACCTCCATCATGCTGATCTCTTCTCTGGGATTTTTAACGCCTGCTTCTTCATACGCCTTGAGGCTGCATTTGGACGTGGTAACGAAATGATCCCCGTCCCATTCGTTGTAAGCGGCTTCTTCTCCGCTGCTTAACGCCAGTTGAAGGGCCTTTACCGTCACAAAGTCTTTTTTCCCTAATTTTTTTGCGATTTCAGGCGTGGTGACAATGGCGCATGCCGATCCGTCGCTCACACCGCAGCAGTCAAACAATCCCAGGGGGTGGGCAATAATGGGGGAGGCCATGATCTGGTCTTCGGTGACCGGTTTTCTCAAATGGGCCTTGGGGTTTAACGCCCCGTTGGCATGGCTTTTGGCGGATATGTGGGCCATCGCCCGCTTGAGATCCGCATCCTTGACTTTATATTTGGCGCAATAGGCGGATGCCAGCTGGGCAAATGACCCGGGCGCGGTTAAATTCGGCCACCACTGCCAGAGCAGAGTCCCTGCACTGGAGCCGCCGCCGGGAAGACCGCCGTAGCCGGTATCTTTAAGTTTTTCCACACCCTGGGCCAGGCAGATATCATATGCGCCGGACGCCACTGCATAGCACGCGCCCCTGAATGCCTCGGTACCGGTGGCGCAATAGTTCTCCACCCGCGTGACCGGAATTTTGGGCAGCCTTAACGTGGTTGCAAGGGGCATTGCGGTTTTTCCTACGTTGACCTCGTCCATGCAGGTGCCGAACCAGGCGGCATCAATCTCATTTTTTTCAATCCCGGCGTCTGCCAGGCATTCTTCAAATGCTTCAACCACAAGTTCTTCGCCACCCATATCCCAGCGTTCCCCGAATCGGGTGCATCCCATACCAATGATTGCGACCTTGTCTTTTATTCCTGTAGCCATGATGTTCCTCCTGTTCCTATGGCGTTATAGTTTAAATAGTTTTCCAATAAGCTGAGACTTCATCACATCTCCGTCGATTTTGAGCTTGCCGGATGTGAATGCTTTCATGGGGTCGAGCTTGCCTGTGATAAGATCCACAAAATCCGTATCCGAAATTTTCAAAGTGCATGTGGCTTTATCGGCTCTCCCAGCGTCAACTTTGCAGGTTTGATCTTTAATGATGACCATCCAATCCCCGCCGGCCGGGCCTGAAATCGCGTATTGAAACACCACGTCAACGCCTTTGGCAGCGTCGGCTTTAAACGCATCGGGCATTTTTTTGAAAACATCAGCAGGTGTGATGCCGGCGCCGGCAGCCGCCTTGTCGTCCGGCTTCCCGACCACTTTGGCCGGCGGGCTCATGAGATCAAAGAGGGCGGAGTTCAAGTCCGTAAATTCTTTGGCGCCTTCCATGCTGTTTATCTTGTCGATGTTTTCGCTGATTTCTTCCGGCGAGGGCGGATGCTCTTTTTCGCCGAGTTTCACCGCAGGGCCCGTCAGAATGGCCGCCCGGTTGAAGTATCCCATGCCGGTGTTGAATATTTTTCCTGATTCCGAGCATCTGTCGCTGCAAAGGAAAAGAACCATGGGCGCGACAAATTCCGGTTTCATTTTTTCAAATATTTCAGGCGGCATGATGTCTTCAGTAAGCCGGGAGGCGGCAATGGGCGCCACCGTATTGACCTTGATGTCATACTTCTGACCTTCGAGTTTCAGGGTGTTCATCAACCCTATCAGGGCCATTTTGGCTGCTGAATAGTTGGTCTGGCCGAAATTGCCGTAAAGCCCTGCAGCGGAAGTGGTCATGATGATGCGGCCATAGCCGTTTTCCCGCATGACCTGGAAGGCGGGCTTGGTGACATTGTATGCGCCGTTTAGATGAACCGCCAGCACGGCCGCCCAGTTTTCAGGCTCCATTTTCAGAAAGCTCTTATCCCTTAAAATGCCGGCGTTGTTGATCAGTATATCCAGCCTGCCGAAAGCGTCCAGTGCTGTTTTTACGATGTTTTCTCCTCCTTCAGGAGTTGCGACGTTGTCGTAGTTGGCCACCGCCTGGCCGCCGAAAGCCTTGATTTCCTCAACCACTTTATCAGCCGCAGAGCTTGATCCTTTGCCGGACCCGTCCCGCGTTCCTCCGAAATCATTGATGACGACGCTGGCGCCGCGCTTAGCAAGGTCAAGGGCATAAACTCTCCCCAGCCCCCCGCCGGCGCCGGTGACTATGGCCACGCGACCGTCAAAGCGGATTTTTTTCATTTCCTCGGCAGCGCCGGGAATGGGGGTGGCTTTCCAGAAATAGTTGACAAAGCCGCGGATTTTGTCCTCGGTTCGTTTGCGGAATACGAGTTGAACCGGCAACCCGACTTTTAGATCATCGAGCTTGCAGTCTGTAAAGTCGGCCATGTATCGTCCGCCGCCTTCAAACTGGACCATGCCGTATTTATGGGGGGGCTCCAGGGAAACCGCCAGCAGATCTCCGGTGAAAGTTTTAACCTTGGCCGGGATATCGGCAAATTCATATTCATCCTGGCTGTTGTGGGCGCCGCAGCTTGGA
The DNA here is from genome assembly GCA_025453995.1 of Desulfobacterales bacterium. Lineage (GTDB taxonomy): Bacteria > Desulfobacterota > Desulfobacteria > Desulfobacterales > Desulfosalsimonadaceae > JALOPH01. The sequence continues at coordinate 8,459 of JALOPH010000036.1, read as the reverse complement.
TTAACGCATATAACGGTTTTGGGGAATTGGGGTGTCCCGCATTTGCGACATTTTCCGCCCACCATGCCCAGCAGCATCTTTCGCTTCCGCCACAGAACCGTCAAGGCAGTCTGGGTGGGGGATTCAGCGCGGATTCCCATTTCCGGTCCGATCAGTTCTCTGAACACCAGGAACTTGGCGTAATTGTCTGTGGTTTCTTTGAGATCTAATGTTTTTTTGAATTTATCCCTTGAAATCTTTGATATGTTTTCGGTCACTTCAAACAGCAGTGCGTTGCACCCCTGGCCGAAGCTTGCCACCAGTATTTTATCCCCGGGTCTGGCGTCATCTAATGCTTTTGTAAGCATGAGCAGCGGATGGGCGCACCCGGTTTCACCGCATACCTCATGAAGATTATCCACAACCTGTTCCCTGGTGGCCCCGAGTTTTTTGGCGATATTGCTGTGTTCAGCCTTGAAAAAGCAGGGGTAAACCAGCTTTGTGATTTTATCCATGGTGATATTGCATTTTTTTAAAACCCCGTTGACCGCTTCCGGGATGATTTTGGAATACCCTTCATCGCGTATCCAGCGTTCTTCCCAGTTGTAATCGTATTTTTTCTGGGCGCCCCGATAGTGAGCCACAAAGTCGCAGGACACCGAATAGGAACCCTTAAATTCGGCAATGACATTTTCATCTCCCACCAGCAGGGAGGCAGCGCCGTCGCCGAACCACATTTCATGAAACCAGGCAGGCTTGGTTTCCCGTTTGTCGGAAGCGGTGACCAGCACCTGATGCCGTGCGCCGCCCATGATGGATTCGAGAGCGGTCAGCAAGGCCGCGCTGCCGGCCTTTTGGGAAGATGAAAAATCCGAGGTGATGATGTTTTCGCGAAGGTTCAGCGCGGTGGATACAATGCCGGCATTCTGGCGGTCTGCAAACGGGGTGGTGGTGGAGGCCAGAAACAGGCCGTCGATCTTCTGCTTGTCCATTCCTTTGATGCAATCCCTTGAAGCGGCCACAGCCATGGTGATGGTGTCTTCATCCCAGTTGCACATGGAGCGCTCGCCCTGGGCCACCATGATCAGCGCCGGAGCAAACCAGCCCATGCTCTGCATGATGGCCATGCGGTTGAGCCTCAACCGCGGGATATATGCGCCGTAAGATGTGATTCCAATCATTTTTCGATCTCCTTTAAAAAATAGGTCATATAAGTCATTTGCGTCGTGTTTTTTTAAAGCTTGAACAGTTTCCCGATGAGCTGGGATTTCATGACATCCCCCTCGATTTTGAGTTTGCCCGATGTATAGGCCTGCATGGCCGGCAGCGCGCCGCTGATCATTGAGATGAAATCAGCGTCCGCCATCTTTAACGTGCAGGTGGGCTTTTCGTGCTTGCCTGATTCCACGGCACAGGTCCCGTCTTTGATAACGCAGAACCAGTCCCCGCCGCCGGATCCGGAAATATTATATTGAAAGACCACGTCGACGCCCTTGGCAGCGCCGGCGTTGAATGCGCCGGGCATGGCTTTAAAAATGTCGGCCACAGACCCCGAAGCCTTGGGAGCCGCCGCCGCCGCTTCTGTTTTTGCCGGGGCAGAGAAAGCATTGATCAAGTCGCCGACCTGCTCGTTGAGTTCAAAATATTCCTTGCCGGCGGACATTGAAGCGATCTTGCCGTATGCATCGGCAACCTGCTCAACTGAGGGAATGGTTTTTCCGTCGCCGATGACAGCTCCCGGACCGGTGACCACTGCGGCCCGATTGAAAAATCCCATGCCGGCATTATAGACATATCCGTTGACCTTGCATTTTTCAGAGCACAAATACAGGACCATGGGAGAGACAAACTCGGGTTTCATCTTTTCAAACAACTCCGGCGGCATGATGTCTTCGGTCAGCCGGGAGGCGGCAATGGGTGCAACGGTATTGATTTTGATATTGTACTTTTTACCTTCAAGCTTGGCCGCGTTCATTAAGCCCACAAGCCCCATTTTTGCCGAAGAATAATTGGTTTGTCCGAAATTTCCGTAAAGACCGGCAGCCGATGTAGTCATCACAATTCGTCCGTAACCTTTTTCTCTCATCACGGTAAAGGCGGGTTTTGTCACATTGTAAGCGCCGGTCAGGTGAACATCGAGAACCGTGTTCCAGTTCTCCGGCTCCATTTTTAAAAAACTTTTGTCTCTTAAAATTCCGGCGTTATTGATAAGGATATCGATAGTGCCGAAATTATCGAGCGCGGTTTGAATGATGCTCTGGCCGCCTTCGGGTGTAGAGACGCTGTCATAGTTGGCCACTGCTGAGCCGCCCATGGCCTTGATTTCATCAACGACTTTATCTGCGGGTCCTTTTCCGCCGCCGCCGGAGCCATCCCGGCTGCCGCCAAAATCATTGACCACCATTTTGGCGCCACGTTTGGCAAGTTCCAACGCATAGGTTCTGCCAAGGCCGCCGCCCGCGCCGGTAACCACGGCGACTTTGCCGTCAAACCGGATTTCATCTTTGGGGAGATCGCCGAATTCAAACACGCCGTTGGTAATGACTTCCTCTCCGGTTTTGGCGTTTGCGGTCTTCCAGAGCGCTGTTTTATCATCTATTTTCCAGATTTGTGTTTTGATGGGATCTCCGGGATACAGGGGGCGGGAAAATCTGCATTTAAACCTGCGGACCTTTTCCGGCTGTCCCGGAATCAAGCATTGCATCAGCGCCCGACAGGCAAACCCGTATGTGCATAATCCATGCATAATCGGTTTTTCAAACCCCGCCAGTTTGGCAAATTCCGGGTCCGCGTGAAGCGCAAATAAATCACCGGTTAATCTATACAACAGGGGCTGGTCAGATGAGGGGGAGGCTTCAATTTCAAAATCAGGTTTTCGGGCCGGGTATTCAAAGGTTTCTTTGGGGGCATGTTCGCCGCCGAAACCGCCGTCCAAACGGGCAAAAAGAGTCAGGATGCTGGTAAAGAGCTTCTTCCCGCTGGAATGGCAGGTTTCGCTTTCGCCGATCACCAGCGCCCCTTTTCCTTTACCCTTGTCGTACATATGAGTGATTTTGCCTTCGGTGATCAGTTTGCCGTCCGGCGGGATGGGATTGTGGAAGATCAAATCCTGCTCACCGTGAAGAATCCCTGCCAGGTTGACGTTGGCATTGATCCCGATATGGGAGAGAAAGTCAAAGATCGACGCTATGGAAAAGGTGGGTATGACTTTCAAATCCTTTTCATAGGTATACTCAAGTTCTGAAAATCCGGCGCCGACCCCCAGAGCGTAAAGGATCGCATCCTTCCATGTGTAGTCTTTGGAGACCGGGCCGATTTTCTTCCCGACAGAATCAAGGTTCAGGGCCATGGGTAATCCTCCTTAAAATTGAATAATGTGTATTAAGAAACCGTATGAAACTTTAACTGTGGAAAAAACTTTATTATGCATTTTGAAGGGCAGGGTAGCCGGTGTTGAAGTTATCGGGTTCATATTGAGACTGCTTTCGTCAGGGGATAATTTATTCAGCCTTTTATTAAATCAATTTATTCCAACAAATGATGGAATGATAATAGGCTCTTTTTTAAATGCTGTCAAAAGTTTTTTTTATTTTTTTTCCCAAACAAGTTAATCAAATATAATTTATGTAATTTTAAATAGTTATTAATTATTGGATAATGCATGTCAATGCGTGAAAAAAAACAATATTGACTTTATCACTCAACAAATCTTATCTTGTTTCAAACGTTTGATGGAATCAAACGATTGATTGATTTCAAAAGAGATGCTTTAAAACAACTTTATTATGGGGGCATAGAAAAATGGTCAAATATGATGATAAGCCATGGTTAAAAAATTATGATCCCTGGGTGACGCCCGACATCAGAATTCCCGACAAAACATATGTTGACTTGTTAAATGAGAGTTTCCGCCTATACCCGAATCGCCCGGCGTTTTATTTTTTCGGCAGGAGAATCTCATTCGGTCAGCTTGAGAGGCTTTCATCCCGTTTTGCCGATTTTCTTACCCAAAAAGGGTGCAAACCCGGCGATGTGGTCGGGATCCATCTGCCCAATATCCCCCAATACCTGATTGCCCTTGCCGGAAGCCTTCGGGCCGGGTGCGCTGTTTCCGGAATGTCGTTTCTTCTGACTCCCAAAGAAATGGCGCACCAGATAAATGATTCCGGAATGAATGTTCTTGTGGTTATGGATACCATATTTGAGGAGCGGTTGCTTAAAATCAGCGATCAGTGCAACAATTTAAAAAATATTGTCGCCGCAAATGTGGGAGATTATTTGCCCGATGTAAAACGTTTTTTAGGCAGATTATTAAAAAAAATTCCGCGTGGTACAATTTCCCCCATTCAGGGCAAGAACGTCTTATTATTTAAGGATGTTCTGGAAACACACCAGCCGATAATTCCAAATGTTAAAATCGAACCGAAAGATATTTGTCTGATTCAATACACGGGCGGCACGACGGGTGTTCCCAAGGGGACCCTGCTGACGCATCAGAATATCGTGGCCAACATCACCCAGGCCAAGCAGTGGATCGATTTTAAGATGGATCAGCATGAAACCGGACTGTCGGCATTTCCCTTTTTTCATCTGGCCGGACTCATGCTGGGGTTGATGGCGCTTTCATCTGCGGCAACCCAATGCCTGGTGCCCGACCCGAGGGATACAAAACTCATTTGCAAGATGATTCGAAAATACAAACCGACCATGCTGGCCAATGTGCCCACGCTTTATCAGATGCTTCTTGCTGAGCCTATGTTTCATCAGCTTGATTTTTCCCAATGCAAGGTGTGTATTTCAGGCGCGGCGCCTTTTTCAACCGAGTCCATCCGCAAGCTTGAATCGCTGGTCGGCGAGGCAAAGGTGATGGAAGTTTACGGAATGACGGAAACATCCCCTTTGCTCACCATGAATCCATATAAAGGGAAAAAGAAGATCGGGACTGTGGGCGTGCCGATTCAGAACGTATCAGTCAAACTCGTTGATCTGGAGACCGGCTCAAATGAAGTTCCTGTGGGAATGGAAGGCGAGTTGATCGCAAAAGGGCCCCAGGTTATGGCCGGATATAAAGACAAGCCGGCGGAAACCGATCATGCGATTCGAGATTTTAATGGAGAAAAATGGCTTTATACCGGCGATGTCGCGATCATGGATGATGACGGATATTTTAAAATAGTCGACCGGACAAAAGACATGGTCAATGTGGGCGGTTACAAGGTCTTTTCCCGCGAAGTAGAAGAGGTGCTCTATCAGCATCAAGCCGTGGCATTTTGCGCTATTGTCGGCAAGCCCCACCCGGAACGCCCGGGCAGCGAACTGGTTAAAGCCGTGATCCAGCCAAAAGGTGATTTCATTGAGCTTGATCAGAAGGCGTTAACGGAAGATATCCTTGATTTTTGCAGAAAACAAATGGCGCCTTACAAAGTCCCTAAAATTATTGAGGTTGTGGAAGCCATACCATTGACAAGTGTCGGCAAGGTCGATAAAAAGGCGCTTCGTTAAATTCAACGGGTATATTTGAAGAAGGAGAACTTAATGACAAAAAAGGGTGCATTGGATGGCATTGTTGTTCTGGACATGTCCAGGCTGCTGCCGGGTCCATTTTGTTCAATGGTTCTGGCTGATCACGGCGCGCGGGTAATCGCCATTGAAGACAAACGGTTTGCCGGAGAGTTCGGGCTTACCAGCACGATTTATAGAAACAAGGAGCATATTTCCCTTAACCTGAAATCGGAGGCCGGCCGTGAGATTTTTTTGTCCATGGCGCGAAAAGCCGATATCATTATTGAGCAGTTCAGGCCGGGAGTGGTCCAAAGGCTTGGCGTGGATTATGATTCAATTGTCAAAATAAATCCTAAAATCATTTATTGTTCAATTACCGGATACGGCCAGACCGGACCATATCGCGATATTGCCGGGCATGACGTGAATTATTTGAGTGTGGCCGGCGTTTTGGATCTTATCGGCGTAAAAGACGGAAGTCCCTGCATTCCCGGATTCCAGATCGCCGATATAGCCGGCGGCGGTATGTACGCCATCATCGGCATTTTGATGGCGCTGCATGCGAGGGAAAAAACAGGCAAAGGACAATATATTGATATATCCATGACCGATGGATCAGCCAGTCTGCTTGCTTTAGTGCTCAGCATTTCACAAGCCTTCGGCCAGCCGTTGAAGCGTTCTGATTCTTTATTGTCTCACCGATATGCCTGTTATAATGTTTATGAGACTGCCGACAGCCGGTATATCACAATCGGTGCCGTGGAGAATCGTTTCTGGAAAAATTTGTGCGACTATTTCAATGTTCCTGAATTTACATCGCTTCAATATGATGATTCGAGGCGTCAGGAAATGATTAACTTCATGAGTGAGCAATTCAAGAAAAAGACGCTTTCCCAGTGGGAAAAAGAACTGTTTCCGCTGGACATCTGCTGGGGCGCGGTGAAAACATATGAAGAAGCTTTGGCTTCGTCTTTGTTAAAAGAGCGGGAAATGGTGATCGAGATGACAAATAATGACGGGAGAAAATTATTGGTTCTCGGCACACCCCTTAAAATGAGCGACACTCCAGGGTCCGTGAGGACATGGCCGCCGGATTTCGGTGAGAATACAAAACAGGTGCTTATGGATTTCGGATATTCTGATGAGCAAATCCAGGTTTTTTCTGCAAAGGGCATTATTTAGAAATGATAATCATACATTAAGAGGAATTTGGAATGGCGTCATCACTTGAAAAAGCAAAACAGAATCCGGATTCAATGAAAGCCAAAATTCTGACCGCTGCCCGGAAAATTTTTGGGGAATACGGCTTTCACGGCACGACCACGCGAATGATCGCAAAAGCCGTCAATATCGATATATCAACTCTTTACTACCATTGGGGAGAAAAGGGGGACCTCTATGAAGCGGTCATCCGGGATATCAATGACGGGATGGGGCAGAAACTCATAGAAGTTGAAAAGATCATTAAAGGCCGGCCCCTGGCTGAAAGGCTTGAAATCGCAATTGATGAACTGGCGGGATATCTTTTTGAACACCCTGAAATATCAAACCTGACGCTTTTCAGATATTTTACCAAGACAAGGCATGGCAGCCTGATTGACTTCAAGGTGCCGGAGTTTATATCAGATATTGCGTATTCCATGGGGCTTGCCAAGGATCGAAAGAATGTTCCGGCGGATGCAAAAATGAAAGTGCTCAGCATCATGAACGCCATCCACAATTTTGTTTCCGGTGAAAATTTCTTCCGCCCCATGACGGGATTGGACCGGGAGAGCTATATCAAGGAGGCCAAGGAAACATTGAAATTTTTTAATCTATCGGCGTTTACGTGATGGATTGAGGGTTATTCCTGAACCATTAAAAACAGGGATTCAATATACTCCGGGTCTTCCTGGTCAATGATTCGAATGATCTCCTTGTGCATCCGTTTTTTGAGCTCTGCAAATATCCCCCGTTTTTTCTGAAAAGTCCCGGCAAAAGCGAGCGCATCGTTTATGAGATCCGTTTCACTGGCGCTGGCTTTTTGAATCACATGATGGATTTCAAGTTCGGCGGCGGCCGCTTTTCTTCCGGTTAATTTCAGTTCATTAAATTTATGATAGGGGATTGATTTTTTCACAAAGGCGGTCATGCCGGGAAGAAAAGGGATGCCCAAGTCCACTTCAGGGAAGCAGAAAAAACCTTTGTCAGATCTCATGAATCTGAAGTCACAGGCGCAGGAAAGTATGGCTCCATTGCCGAACGCATGCCCGTTGATGGCGGCTATGGCCGGAACAGGCAGCAGCAGCAGTTTTTTGAATACCTCATCCATGCCGTACATGAAGTCCTTGATGTTTTGAAAATCCTGGTTTTGAAGCTGCTTTCCCAGCCAGTCAATGTCAACCCCCAGCGACCAGTATTTTGAATCCGTTGAAGTTAAAATGACGGCTGTCGTTTCTTTGTCGGCGATGACTTCATCAAGGGTTTGAATCATCGATTTTGCAAAATCCAGATTCTGGCGGTTCTCGCCATTATTCATCCGGATGATAGCGATTGTCTGATCTTTTTCCCAAGCAATGATTGACATATAAATGAAGGTCCTTGTTTAATTTTATTTTTAATCCGTTTTGAGCTCTTCAAGACGGTTTAGTATTTTTTGCTGTATGGCCAGCAAGTCTTCTTTTAGAATTTGGAGTTCTTCCATCCGCTGGTTGATTTCTTTGAGTTTTTTCTTGCCGTATGAAAGGCTTTTTTTGAGCTGCTGTTCCTCGTCCATGTTGATATTGGCCAAGCCGATCATTTCCGCAATCTCTTCAAGAGAATATCCGAGGCGTTTGCCTCTCAGGATTAACTTTAATCGCGCTCTGTCCCTCCGAGAATAAACCCGGTGGTTACCCTTAGTCCGCATGGGGAGGATGAGCCCTTTTTCCTCGTAAAATCTGATGGCGCGTGTGCTGATATCCAATTCATCGGCAAGGTCCGAAATCGCGAACATCTCG
>JALOPH010000211.1 GCA_025453995.1 Desulfobacterales bacterium | reverse complement strand
AGCTCAGTAGCCTCGTAGGTTGGGTTGAGGCACGAAACCCAACAAAAAAATTTTATCCGTATCTTGAAATTGATATATTTTTATATGAAATACCGGCGCGCACAAACAAAAGGAGGAACTTTCTTTTTTACGGTGGTGACATTAAAAAGAGAACCGATATTAACTGAATCGGATAATGTTCAAATTCTACGCAAATCTTTTAAAAATATCATGGTGAAGCATTCATTTAAAATTGATGCATTTGTTTTGCTGCCGGATCATCTTCATTGCATATGGAAGCTTCCGGATGGAGATCATGATTTTTCAACCCGATGGCGATTGATTAAAAGCGATTTCACCCGAAGGTGTGATAACAAATTCAAATTCATGCCTCTTGGATCACGTGCCGACAAAAAAGAACAAACGATTTGGCAAAGGCGTTTTTGGGAACACCAGATCCGGGATGAAGAGGATTTTCAAAAACATGTTGAATATATTCATTATAACCCGGTAAAGCACAAATACGTGAGTTCACCAAAAGATTGGGAATTTTCAAGTTTTCATAAATATGTGCGTGAAGAAAAATATCAGGCTTCATGGGGATCAGGCGAGGTTTTGAATTTTGATAAAACCATTGGAAATGAGTAACAAGGATTGAAGGCTAAAGAAAGTTTTGTTGGGTTTCGCGTCGCTCAACCCAACCTACGAGATTCGTAGATACAATGCGAGATTCGTAGATACAATGAAGGAATAATATAATGGATTTAATCCAACTCGATAAATACCGCTGGGAGATCAAAAAACACGGCCCCATGCGCGTGCCGGCCCGGATTTACACCAGCGCCGCGATGATAGAAGCCATTAAAAAAGAAGAAACCCTCAAACAGTTATACAACGTGGCCCAGCTTCCGGGCATCCTCAAGGCGGCCCTGGCCATGCCGGATATCCACTGGGGGTACGGGTTTCCCATCGGCGGGGTGGCCGGGTTTGACTGCGATGAAGGCGTGATTTCTCCCGGGGGTGTGGGATATGACATCAATTGCGGCGTGCGGCTGGCTGCCACGGGTTTGACTGAAGATGAAGTCCTCCCGCGGCTTGAAGAGGTCGTCAACGCCCTGTTTGCCAACATCCCCACCGGCGTGGGCTCCACCGGCAGCATCAAGCTTTCCGACGGTGATTTAAAAAATGTTCTCCGCCAGGGAAGCCGGTGGGCGGTCAGCAAGGGGTTCGGAGAAGACCGGGACGTGGAGCACACGGAAGACCGGGGCTGCATGGCCGACGCCGACCCCGGCGCTGTCAGCCAGAAGGCGCTGGACCGGGGCAGAAAGCAGCTGGGCACCCTGGGGTCCGGCAATCATTTTGTTGAAATCGGCATTGTGGAAGAAATATTTGATGAACCGGCTGCAAATACATTCGGCCTCTCAAAAGGCCATATGACCGTTCTGCTCCATTCCGGCTCCCGGGGCCTGGGCCACCAGGTGTGCGACGATTTTCTGGCGTCCATGACCAAAAAGCCGGACCTGACGGATTTCAAACTCCCGGACCGGCAACTGGCCTGCGCCAGAATCCGCTCCTCCCAGGGAGAACGGTATTACCAGGCCATGGCTTGCGCGGCCAATTTCGCCTGGGCCAACCGCCAGGCGCTCATGCATCTGGCCAGGGAAGCGCTCATGGAGGTGTTTCAGATCAGTCCACGGGATCTTGCCATGAGGCTGGTATATGATGTATGCCACAACATCGCCAAGTTTGAAACCCATGAAATTGAGGGCAAAAAACAGCGCGTGTGCGTTCACCGCAAAGGCGCGACACGGGCGCTGCCGCCCGGTCATCCGGCCCTAAGTGATGAGTATCGATCCATCGGCCAGCCCATCCTGATTCCCGGCGACATGGGAACAGCTTCCTATGTGCTGGCGGGAACGGACAAATCCATGGCTGAAACCTTCGGCTCCACCTGCCACGGCGCTGGAAGAGTGCTAAGCCGGTCTGCGGCCATCAAAGCGGCCAAAGGCCGTTCCATTTACAGGGAACTTGAGGATAAAGGGATACTGGTCAAATGGGCCAGCCGGTCCACTCTGGCCGAAGAAATGCCGGATGCATACAAAGATATCTCCCGGGTGGTGGATGTGGTTCATGGTTCGGGGATTTCGAAAAAAGTGGCCAGACTCCGGCCGGTTGCGGTAATAAAGGGGTAAGAAAAACATAGAATTCAGAAGCCAGAATCCAGGAGACAGAATAAAATCTTTGAATAAAGAATATCGAACAAGAAATAAAGAATAGTGAAGTCAACGGCATTCACTCACCCCCCCTTTCGTAAAGAGGGGTTGGGGGGATTTCAAGTTGCATTGAAAAAAATCCCCCTAAATCCCCCTTTGCAGAGGGGAACTTTCAGTCTTTGCCGAAGTTAGAGTGATTGATTATAAAGCAAAACAAACCTCGTTATTCGATATTCAATTTTATTATTCTGGATTCTGAATTCTGGCTCCTGGATTCCAATTAAATTTTTTTGAGGAGTTCAAAATGGTTCCGGACATTTTCAGAGAGTACGATATCCGCGGAATTGCGGGAAAGCAAATGACTGATGGAGATGTGTTGCTCATCGGCAAAGGAATCGGCACATACCTGGCCGGTCATGGGTGCCATGATTTAACCGTGGGACGGGACTGCCGGCTCACCTCGGACGTTTATGCGGAAAAAATCATCGACGGATTGATCTCAGCCGGGTGCCACGTGACCGACATCGGCGTCTGTCCCACGCCGGTTCTCTATTTTTCCATCCATCACCTCAAGCAGCAGGGCGGCGTCATGGTCACCGCCAGCCACAACCCTCCGGAATACAACGGTTTTAAAATATGTAAAAATCTTGATTCAGTGCACGGCAGCCAGATTCAGGAAATCAGACAGATCATTGAAAAAAAAGAATTTTCCAAAGGGCAGGGTTCCAGAAAACAGGGAAACGTCATCCCCGCCTATCTCCAATATCTATCGGACAACATCCAATTAAGAAAACCCCTTAAAGTGGGAGTCGATGCCGGCAACGGCACCGCCGGACCCGTTGCAGTTCCGGCTTTAAAACAATTAAACTGCCGGGTTGTTGACATTTATTGCGATATGGATGGCCGCTTCCCCAACCACGAAGCCGACCCCACGGTGTTGAAAAACCTCACCGACCTGATCGACCTTGTCAAAAAGAACGGGCTGGATCTGGGCATCGGATACGACGGCGATGGCGACCGTATCGGCGTGGTGGATGAAACCGGCAAAGTCATTTACGGCGATCACTTGATGATCATATTCTCAAGGGAGATCCTGTCCCGCAAGCCCGGCGCGACCTTCATCTCCGAGGTCAAATGCTCCCAGACCATGTATGACGACATCAAAAAACAGGGCGGCAACCCCATTATGTGGAAAACAGGACATTCCCTGATCAAGGAGAAGATGAAGATCGAAAAAGCCGAACTGGCCGGCGAGATGAGCGGCCATATGTTCTTTGCCGACCGGTATCTGGGATTCGATGACGCCATCTACGCTTCCTGCCGGCTGCTTGAGATTCTGTCACACACAGGCAAGCGCCTGTCCGAATTGCTGGCAGATGTCCCCAAAACATACAATACCCCTGAAATCAGGGTGGACTGCCCTGATGACCGGAAATTTGAAATTGTCAGCAAGATCACCGACGTTTTCCGCAAAACCCATGAAGTGATTGATATTGACGGCGCAAGGGTTCTGTTTGACGACGGATGGGGACTGGTAAGGGCATCCAACACCCAGCCCGCCCTGGTGCTCCGGTTTGAGGCGTTGTCGGAAAAAAGGCTGGGGGAAATTCGAACGCAGGTAGAAAGTACGTTGGAAAAGGTGAAACAGGAAGCCTAAATGAATATTGAATCCATAATGAATTTCGAATGCCGAACAAGGAATTTCGAACCGCAGAAGCAAGAGCATCAATTCGAAATTCGACATTCAGTGTTCGATATTCTGCGGTTCAAAAAGAAATAATTCAATCAGGTTGCAAACGAGAACGATAGCCTCTTAAAATGACCGCATAAGAATCTAACACTATGTTCACCCTTTTTCCCAAAAATGATCCAGCCCAGGCATTGAGAATCCGACGGCTTCTCATCGGCGCCTGGTCATATGTGATGTGGATGGCGCTGATCGTTTATTGCCATTATCAAGGCTTTATCAGGCTGACCGCGGAGTTGACTGCAGCCACTTTCGCTTTTTTCCTTTTGATTCAAGCCCTATTTTATGTCTTCATGCGTTCGGGCGCAAATAAGCGCTTAAACGATCCCAGCATGACATTGGTCCAGATGATGGTCGCGGCTGTCGGGGCTATGATTGTCATTTATTTCACAGACGTTGTCCGGGGGATCATGCTCCTGGGATATATTGTGACTATTCTTTTCGGGGTTTTCCGGTTCTCCATCCGGCAATACATCGTCTTTACCGTTTTTTCCATGGCCAGCTATTCCCTGGTTATCCTGCTGCTTCTCAACAACCACCCTCAAAACATCAATTTGAAAATCGAGCTGCTGCAATGGGTGGTGCTGGCGGTCGTGATGATATGGTTCTCAGTTTTCGGAGCCTATATCAGCGGCCTCCGTCAGAGATATTCAATGGCCAACCGCGAGTTAAAAGCCGCGCTCAACACGATCAATGAACTGGCTATTCATGACGACCTCACCAAAGCATATAATCGCAGACATCTTTTTGAAGAAATCCAGCGCCAGAAGGCATTGGCCGACAGAGGGAGAACTTTTTTTTCCATTGCCCTGCTTGATCTTGATCACTTCAAAAAGGCCAATGACACATACGGGCATCTGAAGGGAGATGACATTTTAAAACACTTGATTCAGGCGGTTAAACATGAAATAAGGGAGGTCGATTGTTTGGCCCGTTACGGCGGCGAAGAATTCATTATTGTCATGAACAATACGGATATTAAAGAAGCCGAAGAATGTGCGGAAAGGGTGAAAAAAACCGTAGAAAAATTAAAATTCCCGGGGTTTCCCGATTCATTCGGCATTACCGTTTCCATCGGCATTGCCGCCTATCAGCGCAATGAATCGATAGAGCAATTGATTTCGAGGGCCGACGACGCGCTCTATCATGCCAAATCCGCCGGAAGGAACCAGGTGGTCACGGGATATCCGGAAGGGACATAACCATAACTGAAACTGTTTTAATTAAATAATCATTAACAATTCTGGCATTGGAGAGAACACGCAATGAAAGTATTAGTCAGCGACAATCTGGGTGAATCAGGGATTCAAATTTTTCAGGCGGAAAAAGGAATTGACGTGGACGTGAAAACCGGCCTTGCTCCCGATGAACTCAAAAAAATTATCGGCGAATATGACGCCCTGGTCATCCGGAGCGCCACCAAAGTAACAGCCGATCTCCTCGAATCCGCGGCAAAACTCAAAGTCGTCGGACGGGCCGGCATCGGGTTGGATAATGTGGATGTGCCCGCCGCCACAAAAAAAGGCGTGGTGGTGATGAATACGCCGGGAGGCAATGTGGTCACCACGGCGGAACACGCCATCTCCATGATGATGGCTTTATCCCGCAAGATCCCTCAGGCCACGGCATCCATGAAAGCCGGCAAATGGGAAAAGAAAAAGTTCATGGGCCGGGAAATCATGGATAAAACCCTCGGGGTGATCGGGTTCGGGAAAATCGGCTCTATTGTCGCTGACCGGGCCAAGGGGCTGAAAATGCGGGTCATTATATATGATCCGGTCGTTCAACCCAAAATCATTGAAAAGAAGGGGTTTGAATTCGTCTCCCTGGAAACGCTTTACAAGGAATCCGACTATATCACCGTTCATGTGCCCAAGGGCAAAACCACCATGGGAATGGTCAACAAAGAGGCGTTTGACCTGATGAAAAAAGGCGTAATGATCATCAATTGCGCTCGGGGCGGTATTGTGGAGGAAAAGGACCTTTATGACGCCATGGTTTCCGGAAAAGTCGCGGGCGCGGCCCTGGACGTGTTTTCAGCCGAACCGCCGCCGGCGGATTTTCCTTTGCTGACGCTTGAGAACGTCATCGTCACGCCCCATCTGGGCGCCTCCACCCATGAAGCCCAGACCAATGTGGCGGTGGCCATTGCCAATCAAATCGTAGATTTTCTCAAAAATAACAACGTATTGAATGCAGTCAACGTGCCGACCATATCCGGAAAGCTCCTGGAAAAACTGAAACCATTTTTGTTCCTGGCGGACCGCATGGGATGCATGCAGTCTCAGTTTGTCAAAGGCCAAATCAAGGAAGTTCAGATCGAATATATCGGAGATTTCCATAAGCTGGATTTGAGCCCGGTGACCACCTCCTTTATCAAAGGGCTTTTGGACCCGCTGGTCCAGGACGGCGTGAATCCCATCAACGCCCCGATTCTGGCAAATGAAATGGGGATTACGATATCAGTATCCAGCACCGCTGAATCCGATGAATTCTCAAACCTGATCAGTGCAAAAGTGATTACAACTGAATCCGAATGCGCCGTGGCCGGCACGGTGTTTGGCAAAACCGATGCGCGCATCGTTCGCATCGATGATTTCCGGATTGAAATCATTCCCCAAGGGTCCCTTGCGCTCATTCATAATCTGGATCAGCCGGGCGCCATCGGCAGCATCGGCAACAAGCTGGGGGAAAACAATATTAACATTTCCGGCATGCAGGTCGGCAGGGAACTTGGCGGGGAGCACAACATCATCCTCATCCGGACCGATTCCCCGGTTCCGGAAAACGTGATTCAGGCGATTCTTGCACTGCCAAAGGTAAAAACGATCAAGACATTTGAACTATAATTATTTTCGTCATTGAGGTTCCTCATGTCAAACGAGAAAGAACACTCCAAAACAGAGACAAAATCTTCGTCGGAGAATGTGCAGATGCCTAAAATCGATTTCACGACATTTGTACTTTCCCTGAATTCTTCCGTGCTGGTCAATCTGGGCTTTGAAACAGACCCGATCTCCGGAAGCAAGGCCGTCAATCTGCCCATTGCCAGGCAGACCATTGACATCCTCGCCATGCTGGAAGAAAAAACCAAGGGCAACCTGTCCGATGATGAAAAGCGCCTCATGACGCACATCCTTTATGAATTGAGG
>JALOPH010000035.1 GCA_025453995.1 Desulfobacterales bacterium | reverse complement strand
ATCAGGTCGCCGGTTTTGGACTGGTTAACATAGGCTGCCGAAAGTGTTTGGACATGGGAAAAGAGGTCGTTTCTCAATCCTTCTTCAATGACCCGTGAAGTGCCGATGAGAAATCGCCGCCAGAAAAATCTCAATACAGCCATGGAAATGGCGATTCCCAGTATTTCGGATGAATATACGGCAAGCTTGTGCAAGTTGATAGTTGCTGCGGTCAGGTCATCCACAGCCCATTTGATGACAAGGGGAATGAGAAGCTGGAGGGTGTCCACCATCATCAGGCACATGGTACCGGTGATCAACATCCAGCGATGCCTGAAAAAGTAGGGTTTTATTAAATGATATGAACTCAACGCGCCTCTCACAACTTTTGACTTTTACGAGATCATCTTAATGCTGTAAAGAAAATTTTCATGTTTGAACAATCTGTAGTATATGATAAGTATGAACGTTACGGCAGGTTAAGCATATTTGATTTAAAATAAATTCAATGGATTCAGTTTATATATGAAACAAATCAATGTCATAGGACATATTCGGCGCGTTGCATTTTTCTGGTTTATCTTTTTGTTTATGCTACCGATGGCCCAATGGGTAATAGCGCAGGATTCTATTGAAGATCAACTCTATGTGGAGTTGGATAAAGGAATCTCCCAGTCGGTTCTGATTCATCAGGACAAGTTGGAGGCGTTGCGGTCGGAACTGAAATCAGCAAAGGATGATGAAGCCGGCATCAATGATATATATAAAAATATGACCGTGCAGATGGCGGCTTACAGGAATCTTTTAATCCTGCCGTCCGTTACCTTAAACGATCTGAAAATAGTATCCACTGAGGAATCCATATTGCACGGCAAAATTCAAAATTCTATAGCCGAAATCAATCAAAAGCAGGCGCAGCTTTCGCAGTTTAAGAATGAAATCAAAGAATCCCGGGTGATCACTGAGCAAAAGGTATCGGATATTATAAAAAAAGTCATTGGTGTTGAAAATCAGAAGCGTCTTCAGGATAAGATCCGACAGCTTACCAAAATGATTGATGATCAGGAGGAGGTCATATCCCAGCTCGACGTTTTATATTCGGATCGTTTGAAAAGATTTAAAACCATTGAATCCGATATTAATGCCATGGCCAATAGTTTTAAAGTCAAGATGGATGAAAGAATCCGCGGGCAGACATTTCAACGCAATGCAAGCCCGATTCTGCGGATCGTCCGGGGAGAGCTTGGCGATGGGATCGGGGAGATTTTTACCATTATCCGGCAGGTTGCTTCCTTTAAATTCTGGGCGCCGTCTGAGGGGATTGAGTCCTGGCCCTACATCAGCTATATTTTTACATTGGTGTTGATATTTGGGATTGCGGAAGCAGGATTGCTCTTTGCGGCAAGGCAATTGAAACCATTTAAACGGAAATGTTTCGAAGATCAGAATATTTGGCAGCATACGGTCTTGTTCCTGCTTGAAAAATCGTTGCCTTTTTTCGGCGCGATGGCTTTTTTGTATTTTTTCCCGGTGCACTCAGACTATCGCTTGACATCCTTTTTTCTGCTTTTCCCTTTATTTACCCGATTGTTATTTATTTGGCTGATTGTTGCTTGGGGCAGGATTGCGGTTCGGATCTTCAAGAAAATCAGCGGTGAGGATTTTAAACCCGCGCTGATCCGGCATTTAAAAAAACTGTTTGTCGGTTTTATTGTGTTTGCGTTTATCCATGCCGTGCTCAGTTGGATGATCACTTATAATAACATTATCCTGGTTTCCTTCAGCCTGTTTTTTGAAATGGCGTTTTTTATATGGGCGGTGAATCTTATCCGCATCATCCGGTCTGATCAAATGCCGTCGCAGATCAAAGCGCATTCTTTCAAGCCGATGGTCAATATCCTTATATATGTCATTGTTTCGGGGGGAATTATTTTTGATTTGGCGGGCTACAGCGGCCTTGCGATTTATTGGTATAGTTCATGGCTGAAAACCGTGATTGTTTTTTTCTGGATTTTTCTGTTTTTTCAAGTTCTTCGAGAGTCCGACGCTTCCGCCATTGCTGAAAAAACCGATGCAGAAATTGATGAGAAGGGAGAGCAGCCATACCCTTTGCGCTGGGCGATAGTCCGGTTTTTAAAGGTTTTTTGGGTTGTGGTATTGTTTGTTGCCATGCCAATGGCCTGGGGGGCGCATTTTACATACACTTCGGATGTTGTTGAAGCCCTGAATTACAAAATAACCATTGGAAATATTTCATTTAACTCGATGGGAATCCTCTACGCCGGCCTCTTTATTTTTGTTGTCCATATTCTTTCCGTTGTCCTTAAAAGCCTGATGAAAAACAGGTTTCTTGCCACGGCAAAAATAGATGCGGGATTAAAGGATTCAATTGTTCGGCTCACGCTTTATTCCGTATGGGGAATCGGTTTTATCATTGTGCTGAGATTGATCGGCATCAGCAGCACTTCTCTGGCGGTGGTATTCGGCGCAGTGGGTATCGGTATCGGTTTCGGTCTGCAGAATATGTTTAACAACTTTTTCAGCGGGCTGATTCTTCTTTTTGAGCGGCCCATTCAGGTCAACGATGTGATTGAAATCAACGGGGTCTGGGGAGTCGTCAAAGAAATAAATGTGCGTTCCACGCATGTGAAAACCTACGACAACGCCGATCTGATGATTCCCAATTCCGAAATTATCGGGCAGCAGGTCACCAACTGGAGTTTTAAGGATCCCAGAATACGTCGCACTATTGCCATCGGCGTGGCATACGGCTCTGACGTCAAGCTGGTCAAGGAAACACTTGTCAATATCGCATATAACGATCCGAGGGTGTCCAGACGTCCGAATCCGGATGTGATATTTTCGGATTTCGGGGACAATGCGTTGATTTTCAAATTGCGTTTCTGGGCCCATGTGGATTATTTTTTAAGGGTGGAATCCGACATCCGCACCGAAATCGACAAGGAGTTCCGCAAACTCGGCATCGGCATTCCCTTTCCCCAGCGGGATGTATATATAAAGGAGAATAAATCATGATGGGTGAATTGATATTCTTGTTAACATTAATCGTCATCTCAGGGCTTTTTTCGTCTGCGGAGATTGCGCTGTTCTCCATCAGCAGAACAAAGACGCGCCATCTTGCAAAACAACCCGGCCGGGCGAATGAGTTGATCGTCAAAATGAAGCAGGATCCGCACAAGCTCCTGACCACCATTCTTATTGGAAACGACCTGGTCAATATCGGCGCATCATCTTTGGCTACGGCAATAACTATTGAATACTGCTCAAATTACTTTCAAGGGGAATCGACAAATATTGCCGTGGGAATCGCCACCGGCATCATGACGTTTTTGATTTTGGTATTCGGTGATTTTTTCCCCAAAACCATTGCCACGCATCACAATGTTTCTGTAGCCCGTGTCGTGATATTTCCCCTGTATTGGCTTTCCTATGTTTTTTTGCCTGCCATTGTTTTTTTGAATTTTATCCCCAGGCTGGTCAGCCGGGGGGAAAAATCCCCCATCGCCACTGAGGCGGATCTGAAATCATTTGTGGACGTGGTCCATGAGGAAGGCGAAATCAACCCCAATGAAAGGGAATTAATCTATAATGTGTTCAAACTCGATGATGTGAGCGTGTCTGAAATCATGACCCCAAGCGCCGACATGTTTGTCATTGACCTTAAAAAACCGGTGGATATTAAAAAAATTATAGAATCGGGGTTTACCCGCATACCGGTAATCAAGGGAGATATCGACCATGTGGCGGGCATCATGCATATCAAGGACCTTTTCAGACATCAGACGGTGTGCAGCGGCACGGTTGAAATTGAAAAGATCATGCGGGAGCCATATTTTGTGCCCGAATATAAAAAGCTTGATCAGCTCCTTAACCAGTTTAAACGGGAAAAGGAGCATGCGGCCATTGTGGTCAATGAGTACGGCGAGGTGTCCGGGATCGTGACGATGGAAGACGTTCTGGAGGCGATTGTGGGAGATATCATGGATGAAACCGATATTGATGTTCCGCCGGTGGTTAAAATCCGTGAAAAAGAGTGGCTCGTGCTGGGATCGGCGGAGGTGGAGGCGGTCAATGAAAAACTCAAAACCCAGATACCTGAGTCTGATGATTACGAAACATTTTCCGGATATGTGCTTGAGCAGATCGGCAGAATCCCGAAAGAACAGGAGCAGATTGTCATTGATAATTTAGACATCACCGTCAAGGAAAAGGAAGGAAACCGCATTAAATCTTTTATTATCAGACGAAAATGATCATCGAACCCGGAACCATAGTCGAATATATTGAGCAGCAGAAAATGGTGTGCGCGGTGGTGCTTGAGTTCAACGACCAGCGGGCGCGGCTTCTCAATGAAAATGGCGAGGAGGCCAACCAGAAAATCATCCGGCTGTCCCATATCTCCAAAATCCGGTTGAAAATCGGAAACGGCCGGGAGAAGCTGGTGGCTTCTTTGAAAGAAACGTCCGCCAGCCGACAGGCGCTCAGCCAAACCATCAACATTCGGGAATTGTGGGAAATCCTCAGCCCCACAGGGGAATGGGTGGATCTCCCCACCATGACAGGCCTGTGCTTCCCCGAAAAGCCGGGGAGCGATCATGAGGCCGCTGTCATTCGGGCTTGCTTTAACGGACGGGCCTATTTTAAATTCGATCAGAATGCATTTTTTGCCCATCCTGAGGATCAGGTCGAAAAAAATCTGGCCAGGGAAAAGGAAAAACAGCAGCGTGAAACATTCATCGCAGATGCTGCCGCGTGGCTGTCTCTGGCGGTGTCGGACCAATCCTTGCGGTTCACGGAAACTGCATCACGTTTTGTTGATATCCTGAAATCATATTATCTTTTTGGAAAGGAGAGCCCTCATTTTACGGTGGCTCGTGCCATTTTGTCCCAGGCCCATGTGGAAAACATTGAAAAGATTTTTGATGTCATGGTGAGTATCGGCGCCTGGGCCCCCAACCAGAATCTTGATTTGTATCGGTATAAAATTCCTGTGGAATTTCCGGAAAGGGTGGCGAAGAGGGCTGAAACGCTCAGAGTAAAAGACCCGGAAAGCCGTCGAAAAAATCTAATTTACTTGCCCATGATGACCATTGACGGCCCCGGGACCTTGGATTTCGACGACGCCATCAGTTTTGAGGCGGAAGGCGGTTATTTCCGTATTGGGATTCATATCGCTGATGTGGGGGCCTATATCCCCAAAGGAGATGTAGTTGACATTGAAATGATGGAGCGGGGGACTTCCATTTACATGCCGGACAACCGGATTCCCATGCTGCCCCCCATGCTGGCTGAGAATATATGCAGCTTGAAAGCCGGTGAAATCCGGCCGGCCATCAGCGTTTTCATCAAGACCAATGCCAATGCGGATATTTTCGAATATGATGTCGTTCCCTCGCTTATCGAGGTCAAGCAGCAGTGGACCTATAATTATGTGGATCAGATCGCCGAATCAGATCCCGTCATTGCGTCGCTGTGGGAAGTTTCCCGCAATTTCAGAAAAAAACGTATTGATGCCGGGGCGGTGCTGATATCTTTGCCTGAGGTCGGCATCCGAGTGTTTGAAGGAGACGAAATCAGCTTTCGAAGAATTGACCGGGAAAGCCCCGGGCGTCTTCTGGTAGCCGAGATGATGATCATGGCCAATTGGATCATGGCAAAATTCCTTGCGTCTCACAACATGCCGGCGATTTTCCGTTCTCAGCCTGAACCCAAAGCCCGCCTCTACAATCAGCGGGGGGAAGGGACTCTGTTTCAGAACTGGATGCAGCGCAGGCTGTTGAACCGTCTGATTTTAACTACAAAGCCGGAAAGCCATTCAGGGCTGGGCCTGGACGCTTATGTAACCGCCACGTCACCCATCCGGAAATGTTTTGATTTGGTCACCCAGCGCCAGATTCGGAGCTGTTTGAATTTAGACACGCCTTATACGGCGGAGGAAATTCAGCATATTGTTTCGGCGCTGGAACAGCCGTTGTCTCATGCCATGCTGGTGCAGAACCATCGTCACAGATACTGGCTGCTCAAATACCTGGAGGGCAAGGTCGGCGCCAAAGAAGAAGCGGTTGTCTTGGATCGAAGACGAGACGGTTACACCATCCTGATGACCACATATCTCATTGAATGCAAATTGTCGCTGTCCGGCGGCTGGAATTTAAAGCCCCAGGATCTGGTCCAGGTGACGATCCAGCATGTGAACGCCCGCCGGGATGTGCTCACGGTCAGTCTGGGATGATAAATAGTGTCGGAACTGAAATCGCATCTTTTGGCCCAATACGGCGTTCTCAGATTTTTTTTGATCCTCGACGTAGCGCCGCTACGCCTGCGGTCAAAAAAATCCTGCGGCCTTGTCTTGGACCAAAATCCACACTTTCCGTTCGGACACTAAATAGACAGAATCCAGAAGTCAGAAGAAGACAAATATGAATGTCGAATAATGAACAAGGAATGTCGAATATCGAAGTATTAAATCTTTTGCATTCATTATTCTCTATCCGCTGTTCATTCTGGCTCCTGACTCCTGACTTCTGGATTCCATCAATATGATGGCATTAGCTTTATTTGCCATAACACGCTTCAATAATCATTTATTTCCGCGGTAGAGGGGGAGCAATCATGCCCAAGACCAAAATCATCTGCACCATCGGCCCTGCCAGCGATTCCGAAGAAATCATCAGCGGAATGATCCAGAAAGGAATGAATGTGGCACGCCTCAACTTCTCCCATGGCACGCATGCGGAACATGCCCGCCGCATCAAGATGATCCGGGAGGTTTCACGAAAGGAGAAAAAGCCGGTGGCGATTCTTCAGGACCTTTGCGGGCCAAAGATCCGGATCGGCCAGATTGATCCCCCCGGTATCCGGTTGGAGCCGGGCGAGACGCTGATCCTGACGTCCAGCCCCACGGATATTTCCAACAACGCCGTGTCAATTACTTATAAAGAACTCCCGGCTGAAGTATCCATCGGGGATGTGATTCTTCTGGCCGATGGCTTGATGGAATTGACGGTCAAACACAAAACCATCACAAACATTTACTGTGATGTGATCACCGGCGGGGTGTTGACATCCGGCAAGGGGATCAACCTGCCATCGGGCACCATCAAGGCAAAGGCGCTTACAGAAAAAGACAAGGCCGATCTGTATTTCGGCATCGAGCATGATGTGGATTATGTGGCGCTTTCCTTTGTGCGAAGAGCCGAGGATGTGCGCATAGTCAAAGACATCATCCGCCGGGCCGGCAAGGATATACCCGTGATTGCCAAGATTGAAAAGCATGAGGCGCTCAACAATATCAAAGAGATTGTCGAAATCTCAGACGGGATCATGGTGGCTCGGGGGGATCTGGGTGTGGAGATCCCCCTTGAGAAAGTGCCGGTGATTCAGAAATCGCTTGTGCGAAAAGCCAACCGGGCCGCAAAGCCCGTCATCATCGCCACCCAGATGCTGCGTTCCATGGTGGAGTCGCCGCGTCCCACGCGGGCAGAGGCAAACGACGTGGCCAATGCCGTGCTTGATGGCACAGATGCCGTCATGCTTTCCGAGGAAACCGCCAGCGGGGCCTATCCGGTCAAGGCTGTGGAATACATGGCGCGGATTGCGGAAAACACCGAAGAAAATTATCCCTATGACCGGCCGCTCAATCTGACCTTAGAGCAAGGCGTATCTGAATCGGTTTCTTTTGCCGCATGCATTCTGGCCGATCACCTGAAAGCCTCGGCCATTATCGCCACCACCAAATCCGGTTTTACCGCCATGCAGATATCCCGGTGCCGGCCAAAAACAAAGATCGTGGCCCTGTCGCCGGATGAACGCGCCATCCGGCGTCTGGCATTATACTGGGGATGCCTGCCAAGCTATGTGGAACACACGGATGACATTGACGTGATGTTTGACATTGCCGTGGAATACGCCCAAAAAACCGGCCACATCGCCAAAGACGACCTGGTGGTCATCACTTCCGGCCATCCATTGTGGAAAGCCGGGACTACCAATATGATCAAAGTGCGGCGACTGTAAGCGCAGCCCCCAAAGCGAACGGGGCTTATCCGGCCAGGCGTCATTAACAATTCTCAATTAATAATTTGCAATTGACAATTCTTTAAAAGATTCGACGGGAAAAGCCAATTGTGAATGGTCAATTGATAATTGTGAATTGTCAATGAAAAAGGTTGTAGGGGCAGGTCCCCGTACCTGCCCGGTTTAAGGCTGTGGATAGGGGTCAGACCTACACTCTTCACACTTTCATTGAATTATCGGCGGTTACTGATTTCTTTTTTTAATTCTGGGGACAATACGAAATTCGAGAGTGTGTTACCAAGAACGACATCGGTTATTGACGCTTTTCGTCCCTTTCTAAATATTAAAAGGTAATTGGTTGTGCGCGGCTAAAAAATAGTTAATGATAATCGCTATACGATCATAATCGACTCAATATTTAAAAACAAATAACGTCCCAATCTTTTCCTTATGTTTTATCCTTGAAAGTTGGCGGTGGCAAATCCGTTTTCTTCAAAATGCTTGTCAAAGGCAAAGGCGAATTCGATCTGAAAAGCCTCCATGATTTCAAAACTCAAGGCATCCACGAGGCTGATGTTTTTGTCGTTTTGCGCAACAAGACGCTGTACAGCCTTTTTGTACCATTTGTCATCGACCCAGATAATTTCCAGCAGGGGAAGGATTTTTGAATGAAAATCATTCACCGGTGCCAATCCGATTCGACTCTGCAAAAGCGCTGTGGTCTCAACAAGGACAAAGGAAGTGGTCACAAGTTGAACATTGTTTTCTGCGAAATAGTTAAAATTTTCCCTGGCCCGGACATACATATAATCGTTTTTTACCAGCAGCGCAAAAAGGCCTGATGTATCGGCAAAAATATTCATGATCCAAAAGCCTTTTCAAGATACCGGTCATGTTCAACAGCGGTATCAGGCTGCTCAGTTGTATATTTCCCAGCCAGAGACAGGGCCTGTCGGTATTGTGTAGAGCGGTTTGGATAGGCGGTTGCCAGAAACCGATCAATGGCGTTGCGGATCAGGGATGCCACAGATTCATGACTGGAAAGAGACATTTCCCTTAGCTTCTGCGCCTGATCCTCGCTTAATTGAATTTGTGTGCGTACCATAATGCCTCACTGTAATCATGTTATCATTTTTGATGTTATGATTACAAATAACCATCTATTTGTCAATCCATTTATTCCCGGCGGCTGTGCCGCTGGGAATAATCAGATTATTATGCTTTATCAATTTGAATTAATGCTTGAAGCTTCTCTGACCTGTAAACACCATCGTCGCTCCGGCTTCATTGCAGGCTTCTATGACCACATGATCGTTCTGGGCGCCGCCGGGCTGGACCACGGCGGTGACTCCCTCGCGAAGGCCCACGTCCACGCCGTCTCTAAACGGAAAGAACGCGTCGCTGACCATGGTGGCGCCGGTCAGGCCGCCTTTTTCCGATGCCACCCGGGCGTCGATTTCAGCTTTTCTTTCCAGGTCTTTTAAATCATTGTAAGGAATCTGATGGGCTTCATAACAATACCGGTCCGCAAGCTTCCGGTAGGCCTTGTCCCGTGCGATTTCCGCCACGCCGACCCGGTCCTGCTCGCCGGTGCCGATCCCGACCGATACGCCGTTTTTCACATAAATGACTGAATTGGAGGTGATGCCGGATTCCAGCAGCCAGCCGAATCGTATATCGGCATATTCCTGATCGCTGGGTTTTCGTTGGATCATGTATTTCTTCCCGCCATATTCACAAGCAGCGAGAATAAAATCCTCTTTGGAACGCGCTTCAGGCACAAACGACCATTGGGCGATAAGCCCTCCATCAATGAGATTCTTAAATTCCACAAACCGCTGTCCCACAAACCTATGCAGTTTCTCAATGGCCTTGATTTTAATCACCCGAAGGTTTTTTCTTTTGGCAAGTATGCCAAGCGCGCCATCTTCAAAATCCGGAGCCACCACAACTTCGGCATACTGGGCTGCGATGGCCTCGGCTGTTGGCTTATCCATGGGGCGGTTTATTGCGATACAGCCCCCAAAAGCCGCCACACGGTCAGCCATATAGGCTTTATGATAGGCATCGGCAAGGGATGCGGATATGGCGGCCCCGCAGGGGTTATTGTGCTTGACGATCACCACCGCCGGCTGTTCTGAAAAATACCTCAATATGTTCAACGCATTGTCCGCATCGGTGAGATTGGTCTTTCCGGGATGCTTGCCGGACTGAAGCAGCTCGATGTCTGACACCAGATATTGACCCGGCTGGATGGTTTCCGTATCGCCCAGTACAAGGTTCCCGTTGACCAGTTTATAAAGGGCGGCTTCCTGGCCGGGGTTTTCGCCGTACCGCAGGCCTTTTAAGACATTGTCGATGATCCAGGAAACCTTTTCATATACCAGCGTTTGCCGACGATTCCCATCGATAAAGCTGATTTCCATTTGCTGGGGGAAGTGATCATCCATGATGGTTTTGTACATCTGTTTCAGATCAGTAGTCATAGATTCTCCTTTACCGGATGTCAGGGTAGCAATTTTGTATATCGATGACAGTCTGCTTGGACATGTAAAGCGCTATTGCCGTGTCATACGCGGCCGTATGCTGAAAGGCCTTCTGCGCAAGAAACAGGCGGGTTTTCAGGGTTGTTTTTCCTGATGTTGTGCCTATTTCCTCTGTTATTTTTTCATAGTCCGCCGGATCTACAACCGATGCGACACGGATGTAATTCTTGGCCGAAGCCCGGATCATGCAAGGCCCGCCGATGTCAATATTCCCCCGGGCCATTTCCGGCGTGACATCCGGTTTTGCAATGGTTTCACGAAAAGGATAGAGATTCACCACCACCATGTCGATGGGAATTGCATTGGTCCGTTTAAGATCAGACTGATGGGCGTCATTGTATGTTTCTGTGAGCAGGCCCAGATAAATTTTAAAGTCAAGGGTTTTGACAAGCCCTCCCTGAGTTTCCGGCTGGCCGGTATAATCAGAAACCTGAATCAGACGGCCGGCCGCTTTATCACCGAGAATGCCTCTAATATGTGTATATGTGCCACCGGTGGAGTAGATTTTGACATTCGGGCAAACCTTTAAGAGTTTGGGTATAAAAACATCCAGCCCGGATTTGTCAGAAACGCTGATCAACACATGGTTGACCGATACCATATCATCAATTTTTTCGACAATATTGATTCCCATGACGAATTGCTTCACCGGAGCCAGGCGCTTTGAGCGCCGCAAATCAGGCCCCGGTATCTCCTTCTTCCTTATAGAGGTTGTCGGTTATATGCCGTTTTAAAAACATGATTTCTATATCATGTCTTGTCAACGGATAAAACAATATTTGTGTTTTATTTTTTCGTTTCCGTTCTCGCTGCCTGATGACCCGTATTTTAATTATTTGACTATAGTTTAGATAAAAAAATACTTGACAGTTGACCGGCCTTTTTTTATATAAATACCTAATTTTATAATACTTATTGTTACGTTAACGTAAAGGTGAAATTTGATCTAAATAATTAGAACGTTGGTGTTCAATAGATAAAGTTATAGGGTTAATTAAAGAAATGGTTCAATGTGTTTGAATTTCACAAAAGCGCATTTTTCAAAAAGGGAATATGGTCATTGTCTCATAGATCTCAATGTTGTTTGCGATAACAATCTGCCGGAGGAGGGTAAGCGTGATCAGGATCCGTTTTTCGAGCGTTGTCATCAAATGGGGAAATAAAGAGTTGGTATTGATCCCCAAGGTCCAAAAAAAAATAAAAAAAGAGAAAAAGAAATGAAGGCGCATCTGTTTCCGCTCAGATTATATAAAAAAGCCCCTGTTGGCTCGGTTTTTGAGATAGATGCAACGGATAAAGATTCGTTTGTTTTTTCTCAGGCAGTTGAATCATCGCATATGATCAGTGATTTTAACGGCAGAGAAAGTTTTTTGCTTTGGGATAAATGCAGGAGCAGTCTCAAAGGGATTTTTGATGGGCGTTGATAAATTCTGAAATAAAGGGCACTAAGTCTTCAATGATACAGACATCTGAAGTCTGGAATATGGCTGCTCTGGGGTCGGTATTGATTGATACGATGAATTTGGAATTCCTCATGCCGGCAAGATGCTGGCTGGCGCCGGAAATTCCGCATGCGACATACAGTTTTGGTTTTACGGTGGCGCCCGTAGCGCCGACCTGGCGGTCATATGGCAGCCATTTCCTGTCACAGACAGGACGGGAACCCGCAACTGCGGATTTGGGAAACAGGCCTGCAAGAGTATGAATCAGATTCAGATTTTCTTCCTTTCCGATTCCATTGCCCGCTGACACGACCACCTCAGCTTCAGCCAGTCCAGACAGGTCCTGTTTTGAAGGCAAAATGCCGAGGTGTCTTGATTTTCGTTTAGGAAATAACGGGGCGACAACACGCACATTCCCTTTTTCTTTCAAATCCAATTTTACAGGTTTGAAAGCGCCGGATTGAACGGTCACAACGGTAATGGCCGAAACTGAAATCATGTTGGCGACAATCTTGTCGTTGAATGTTTTGCGCTGAAAGCATAGCCGATCCCCCTTGAAAATGATTTTTTCAACCGCGCTGATGCAGCATGCGCTGAGTTTCATTGCGAGACCTGGGGCGATTTCCATTCCGAATGAATTGTGGGGCAAACAGATATATATCGGATCCAAGTCAAAATAAAAGGCAGAGGGAAGCGCATTGAAAATTTCCGACTGAACGGCTCCGGTATTCTCGTCGGTAACCATGAGCGTATCAATTCCCGTCTCAGTTGAAAGCTGTCTGGCTGCCGGCAAGCTCCCATGACCTGAAATGAGAATTTTTAATGATGCGTCAGAGTGGTTTTGAATGGCTCTGGCGCAGGCGACTGTTTCGAGGGTGGCAGGCGTTGTCTCCCCGTTGCTGTGTTGGCCAATTATAATTATGTTTTTTCCCATAGTCAGTGCCTGAATGGAAAGTGTAGATTCTGGCCCAAGACAAGGCCGCAGGATTTTTTTGACCGCAGGCGTAGCGGCGCTACGTTGAGGATCAAAAAAATCCGAGAACGCCGTATTGGGCCAAAAGATGCGGTTTCCGTTCGGGCACTATTTAAGAATTCTCATGATTCAGCTCAGCCTGTCAATGAGAATCGCGCATCGGCTCAATTTTGAATTGACAGATTTTTAAAGGAAATAATACAGTGAACTCATCAGCATATTGTGAAGTGTATTTTTATAACCACAAAACATCTTCCTTATTAATTAAAATCAATGAAATTATCGTTTGCCATTATCGGTTGCGGTAAAGTCGGCACTGCTCTGGGAAAACATCTTGCAAGAAGCGGATATCCTGCGGCCGGATTTGCCAGCCGGAGCGCCGATTCGGCAAGGCGTTCGGCAATGGCAGCAGGTGCTGCGGAACATTTTTTTCAATACGCCTGGGAAGCGTCGCTTCAGGCGGATGTGGTTTTCATTACCACGCCGGATGGCGCAATCGCGGACATATGCCGGGATTTAGCGGACCATGGAGGCATTCGCGAAAAAACAGTCATATTCCACTGCAGCGGCGCGCTGCCGTCAACAATCCTTTCAACGGCCAAAGCCCGCGGCGCCTATGTGGGTTCCATGCACCCTCTCCAGAGTTTTGCCTTGGAACAGGCGGGCAATCCGTTTGATCATATCATGATGGCGGTCGAAGGGGACCCGGAGGCGGTTCATTTGGCACAACAGATTGCTTCAGACCTGGGCGCCCTTGCTTTTGTCATCAAAACCGAAGGGAAAACAGTATATCATGCGGCGGCTTCAGTGGCCTCCAATTATCTGGTAACCCTGATGTCATTTGCGATAAAATTGATTGCCGCATCTGGGGTACAGGAATCTGAGGCATTTCAGATTTTAAGGCCGCTCGTTAATGGCACGCTGACCAACATCGAGACCGCGGGCATCCCTGGAGCGCTTACCGGACCCATTGCCAGGGGAGATTATAAAACCGTGGCGGATCATGTCGCAGGCCTAAAGAATCTGGGGCCGGATTTATTGTTGCTGTATAAAACCCTGGGCAGGGCGACAGTTCAGATCGCCCGCGCCAAAGGGACGCTCTCCGCGGACGCTGCCCTTGAAATTCTGAAATTGTTAGATTAACAAATCAGGCCAAATGGAGATTCATCAAATATTCCGGTGGGTTGCCATATGAAGTATTTTCTAATTGTTTGAATTGAGGGCCACGTCGATATCCCCCCGATGCAGCCCGCGCTGTCTTGCTGAATGAATCCCGACTGGCATCAAATGCGATGCAAGGTCAAGGCGATATTCTTAAGTTGAGAATTTGCTTCCTTGAGAGCCCCCTCATTGGAGATGACCGCTACAGATGCGGCTTGTTTATTTCCGCCGAAATATTTTTCAGCAGTAGAAATCACCTGTTCCCTGTTTATGCTGAGAAGCCTTGTTTTAAAATGTTGACGCATATCATCGGTCAAATGGATGAGCTTTCGGTAGAATGATTTTAACGCCGCGGGTCCGGGCGTATCCGGACGGTCGATATCCGCGCATATCTGAAGCGTCGATTCATTGATATTTTCTTCGGAGTAATCCCCTGATGTGATAAAAGCTGAGGCGTCATCGTAAACTTGCAATGTGTTGATGATGTGCGGATCTCTGTAAGAGCCGTAGGCGAACAACCCGTTTTCAAGCTGATAGGAGGCAAACCCGCCGTATGCTCCGCCCTTTTCGCGAATTTCCCGGTGCAAAAACAATGATCGGAGAAGCTTGCTGATAACCGCCAGCGCCGGCGCGTCTTCATGATCCAGCCGGCAGGTTTCAAAAACACTCGCGACAAAAGATACCGATGAAGATGTGCTCCAGCCTTCATGCACCAGATTTCTGTTCAACTCCATAAACGGGGCCCTAAAACCGTCTCCGGGCTTTGCGATGAGCCTGTTGTTGAGCGCAGCTGCCCGGTCGATGGCATGAATCAGGTCGTTTTTTTCACCTACAAGCGCGATTCTCATCTGATTATTTTTCAGAATATCCCCTGCGATTCGGTGAAGGTTTCCGGCGATGAGGCCGAGTTTTTCATCCGAAAGATCGTCGGTCATCTCTTTTATTGTTTTCAACTGATGGATGCCGTGCCAGGTTTCGTTCAATGCGCTGGCAATCGAATAGTTTCTGGATGCCAGAGAAATGGCAAACCGGTGACCGTTTTCAACCACGGCGGATTCCATATCCGCCCGGTATTCAAGCAGCAGTCGCCTCAATAAATTAAGATCGGAGAAATCAAAACAGCACAAGACTTCTTCAATGAGGTCAAACATGTGGCCCACATTTCGGGAAAGGCATTTGGCATTGAAAGAGATCATGGGCAGACAGATCCCTTCCGGGAGATTTGAAAAACTCGTTGAGGCGTTCACCGACACCCCCATGCCGCCGGTGTGGAGATCGATCATCTGCGCAAGTTCGGAATAACTGTGAAGCGTGGTATTGAATCGGACAAGGCAGTTGCAGAAAAAAGGAAGCAGCGGCAGGAGTTCGGGTGAAAGCGGTTCAATCCCAATGGCGCTCGAAAAATAAAAGATTCCCGAGGTGGGCTGCTCATAACAGACCGCTGGTTCAAGGCCATAGGTTTTGGATTCGCAGACACGTGAAATATCCGGAGAAATGTCTTCGATCTGAAGGGTTGGAAGACAGGAAAGGTCTTCTTTTGCATCCTGCTGTGCTTCAAGCGCTTGTGCATCCTCCAGGATTTCATTGAGTTCGGATTCGCTCAGGCGAGTGAGGATTTGCGATAGCTCATTGTCCACGCGCATGTCTTCCTTTTCTGAAAAAGAAGGGTCGGGCAGGAGCATGACGCGGACACGATGGGGATTGCCAATGAAATATTGCCTCAACCTGTTTTCCAGAAAAGCGCCTTCTTTTAATTCCTTAAACAGCCTCTCCATCAGGGTATCGAACTTCAAGCTGGTTGCCGGATCACCGCCATGAAACCAGTCGCCGGCGAATCTGAGAAGGAGCTTTAATCCATAAGGGAACGGCGAGTTCGTGACCTCCTTTCGATGGAATTCAATCTGGTGGACGGCGGATTCAACCAGTTTTTTGTCGATCCCCTTTTCCGCAAGTAGATTTAATGTGTCAAATATAATGCGTTCAACTTCATCCGCGGATGAAGCTTCAATGTCTTTTAATCCGCAGGAGAACATGGTGTCTTTGTTTTCAGCGTCATATCCGGTGCCGTCGGAAAGCGTGCTCCCCAGTTCGGAATCCATGAGCGCTTTTCTGAGCGGGGAACCCGGATTACCGATTAAGATTTGTTCAATAATTGAGAGAACCAGCACTTCAAAAGCATCCGTGATATCAGCCGTCAGCCATGCCAGACACGCCTGGCATTTTTTTCGCGGGTCTTCCGCCGGTTCGATGGGATAATAGTATGTGGCGGTTTTAGGTTTTTGCCAGCGGGGTTGGGGCGGGACGTCCGTATCGGGATGAATCTGCTCAAACCGGCTTAAGACCGTTTCTTCGATGAATGCCAGATGGTCTGTTAACGGCATGTCCCCGTATGTGTAAAAAAATGCGTTGCTGGGATGATAATGGCGCTGATGGAATTCCTTGAGCTGTCCGAGGGTCAACCTCGGGATAACCGCCGGGTCGCCTCCGGAATTGAAGCTGTAAGTGGTATCCGGATAAATGGCATTTAATATGGAGCGCGCCATGATTTGTTCCGGTGAAGACATGGCGCCTTTCATTTCATTATAAACAATCCCTTTGTATTCAAGTCTGCCCTCATTTCCGGACTGGCCGTTGTTTGCAAATTCAATGCGATGCCCTTCCTGTTTGAAGCTGAGACGGTCCAGTCTGGGGAAAAAAGCGGCGTCCAAATAGACTGACATCAGATTGTAATAATCTTTTCTGTTTTGGGTGCAAAATGGATACATGGTCCAGTCGGAGGCGGTCAGGGCATTCATGAAAGTGTTCAAGCTCCGCTTGATCATGGAGAAAAAAGGGTCCCGAACCGGGTATTTTTCAGATCCGCACAGTACCGTATGCTCAAGTATATGGGCCACGCCGGTCGAATCCTTGGGCACGGTTTTGAAAGCAACGCAGAATGCGTTTTCAGAATCATTCCGGCGAATGTGGACATGTCTGGCCTTTGTCCGCAAATGAACGAGTTCATAAAAGAAAGAATTAATTTCAGGCAGTTCAATAATGTTCTGGACCTGATACCCCAAAACATGCTCTCCGATGCGATATCCCGCCTTCATGTTTTCTGACTGATTATTCATGATGACATTCCATTTGCTGTATTTTAAAATATTATAAACCAATTTCAGCAATCCAATACCAAAAATGAATCATCAACGCCACCAAATAAATTGGAAAATGCATATTGGCAGTTCTAACTGAATTTTCTCATTAAATTTCAGTATGCTTCATGAGAATCCGCCGCGCATCATAGGGGCTGCTACAAATGGTTCAAGATTTTATTTGAATCTCTTTATTCCCTGATATACCAATGGCACTGTCATCAACCCATTACCGGTAGAGAAGTCATATGAAAAAGTTGATATTCCTTTATGTGTTATTATGTGCGGCCGCTTCCTGCGCGTCTATTCCAGGACAGAACCGGGAGGTTCTTCAAGACCAGCTCAAGGCGGAAAACCGGCTGATGAAGAAAAACTCGGAATTGGCGTTGCGGGAAAATGAGGTGCTAAAGACGGAAAACGCGCAATACAAGACTGAAGTGAAAAAGCTCAGTGACGCAGTGCGGCGGCTTAATGAAGAACTTGAAGCGCTCAAAATGAAGTACGATGCCGATATGGCCATAGCCAGCCAGGCATATGAAGATCTCTGCAGTCATTTTACAGTCCTTGAAATTGAAAGCGATCAGAAGATACAAACACTGACCGAATCATATGCGGCCCTTGAAAAGAAAAGTTCAGATGAGGCGGCAAATTTGAACCATCAATTAAACGAACAGCAGGAAAATTTTTCTGCTGAGCGTAATTTGCTGATATCAGGATTTAAGTCCAGAATAAAAGAACTTGATGACTTGTTGGCATCATCCAGGCAGGCATCCACCCAAAAAGATAAAAAGATTGAAGCACTGGAAAAAGATCAACAGTATGCCGGATCAAAAATCATCGAACTGGAAAAAACCATCCAAGATCAGGATGAAAAGATTCAAAAGTTTGAAACTTTAAACCGGGATTTGGTTTTATCCAATCAGACATTTCAGAAAGATATCGAGCAGAAACAAATTGTCATTGACCAATTGACTGAAAAACTCAAGGGAGTTGATGGCGCTTCCAGCCAGACAAGCAATCATTAAACAAGAACAGGATGGTTTCATCAGTGAAGGTGAAGGCTGTGCGTTTCAGAAAAAAGCTTTTGTTAATCGCAGGGTGCGTGTTGGCAGTTGTTCTGAAGGTGGCGCCGGCAGTGGCCGGGGAACAGAATGTGAAGTTCCTGCTGACGTCCAACCTCAACGGCCGTTTTGCCGTGACTACCGCAGACCAGGAAACTCAGGACCCCATGCTGATCATGGCCCAGTCCCTGTTTCATGAGCATAAAAACAGCCCGGCGGACCTTTACCTTGATTTGGGTAATGCCTTTTACCCCGGTCTGTTGTCCCGGTTTTCCTACGGGTCGGTCATGATGGATTTTCTGGAATGTCTGGATTGCGACGCCACCCTTGTTTCTTCCATGGATTTAAATATCGGCGTGAGCAACCTGGAATTTCTGGCAAAAGGAAAGCATACGCAGCTCTTTTCCGCCAATATCCGAAAATACGGCCGTCCGGTATTTGTGCCTTTTTTCATTCGATCGATAAACGACAAAAAATACGCATTTATCGGTATTTCATCGGAAAAGGGGTTTTTCGACATTGCCGAGAAAAAACTCTTGGACGTCACTCTTCAGGATTATGATTCGGCGTTAAGCGATGTCATTGCTGAGATTAAGAAAGAATATATCGATTATATCGTTTTGCTTTCCGGGCGTTCCTATTCGGATAATTTTGCCATTATGGAGAAATTCAAACAGATCTCGCTCTGCATCAGCGGCGGCGACGCCACCGGGGAGCTTTACGCGGTGAAGGCTGAACGGGTGGACATCGGCGACGGAAGATCCATTGTGACGCTGATAAACACGGACGGTTTTTATACTCTTAAGTTGTCGGCAGTTGAAACCCTGAAAATTGAAGAGTTGAAATTTTTTTCTTCGATGAATTATCCTGTTTCAGAAAAACCCTATGTTGAATTTTTAAACAGGCTGACCATCTGGAAGGAGAGATTCGCTCACGAGGGCGACGTTGAGGTCATCGGGGATGCATGCTGCGATGTGGCGCTGGACGACGACCGGGTTGCCCAGATCCTCCGCCATCGGTCCGGGGCCGAAATTGCAATTTTAGAAAGAAACTCCATAACGCCGGGCAGGATTTCAGGAAGGCTTGCTTATTCGGATATTCTGAGGATGGTGAACAATGAGTTCCCCATTTTTACCTACAAGATTTCAGGAGTCGATCTTAAGCAAGCGGCGGCCGGCCCTGAAAAATTTGTGATCGCCGGCACCGACGGCGTATTGGTTCAGGGGTATCCCATCGAAGACAAGCGCCAATATTTGGTATGCTC
>JALOPH010000210.1 GCA_025453995.1 Desulfobacterales bacterium | reverse complement strand
GCGGGAAAGTGCTTTGCGAAGTAAATCAAATCCCCGGAAAGGTGATAGATATCTTCGATGATTCGCTGGGGTTTGAGGCGTTCGATCTTGATCTGTTTGATAAAAGGGGTCGCCTGGGCGATCATGTCAAAATCCGGGTCCAGTTTGCGGGCGATGCCTTCAATGGTGGCGAGGGCTTTCATCATGAGGAAAATATCAGGAGGAATTCTGAGTTGATGCCGGGACATCATGTGAAGCAGATCATGAACAAGTTCATTTATATTTAAATCCTTTAGTGTTTTATATAAATGCTTGCCTATGAAATCAGACACCTCCCGCTCAAGCAGACGGATATCCGGTTTTTTGTCCCAATAAGTTATTTTCAGGAGCTGACGGGTGGCCTTAAATGCATTTTGTTGCACCACGCTGTCGATCAGATCCACAAACTCCTCTTTGGACTGCTGGTCCACCGTCCCTGCCTGGCCGAAATCCAGCAGGGCAATCACATTGCCGGGCAGGATAAAGATATTTCCTGAATGGGGATCCGAATGAAAAAAACCATTGTCAAATATTTGTTTTAAAAGAAGATTTGCGCCACGAAACGTGACAAGCTGCTTATCCGTGCCGGCTTTGTCAAGGGACGGAATATCCGACACTTTGATGCCGTCGATATATTCCATTGTGAGGATGCGCCGTGTGGAGAAATCCCGATAAACTTTCGGTATATGAAGGGTCTGGTCTTCGGCAAAGGTTTTGGCAAACCGCTCCATGTGGTCGGCTTCGATGGTGTAGTCAAGCTCTTTGGAGATGATCCTTGCAAATTCTTCAATAATTTTAACAGGACGGATAAAGGCAATCTCCTCGATATTTTTTTCTATGATACCGGCCAGATGTAACATAATGCCGAGATCAACCTCCACAAGCCTGTCCAACCCCGGCCGCTGAACTTTGACCGCTGCTTCCCGTCCGTCTTTTAAGCGGGCCTTGTGCACCTGGCCTATGGATGCTGATGCAATGGGGATTTTTTCAAAGGATTCAAAAATATCTTCAATACTGGCGTTGAATTCGGTTCGGAAGGTTTCTTTTATATCAGCATATGAAAATGCCGGAACAGAGTCCTGGAGTTTTGCAAGCTCATCAATAAATTCAATTGAGATAAAATCCGGACGCATGGACAAAGCCTGGCCCAGCTTGATAAACGTCGGTCCGAGCTCTTCTAATGCCATCCGTGCACGCTCAAATCTGGTATACTTGGTCAATAGTTCTTTACGCCGTGCGGATATCATCTGGAGAATAACTTCTAAATACTTATCGACTTTAAATGCGCCGAGTACGTCTTCAAATCCGTATTTGAATAGCGCTGTGATGATTTGGCGATACCGGGCAAAGTGTCGGTAGGTAAGGCCTGCGGCATTGAGTCTGCGGATGCTTAACATGATAGCGATTCTATAGTGTTGAAGATTGTATGCATTAGGGTAAGTATAGATACACTTAACATAAAAAAAAATTAAGTCAAATCAAAATACTGAAATAACTATAGATTTATTTATGCTTGACTCATTGTCTCTTTGGGGAAATCTGTTTTTTAAAGCCTGACATAAACTCCTTAAAGGTAAAAATGAATTGACAATAAGTATCACAATGTGGCAGTTAATCATGCATATGAAAACTTTCGTTAGAAGTAAAAATATCCGTTGCTTGTGGTTTGTATTGAATGCAATTGTCGCCTGTTTGCCGGTTTGGCATACAGGTGCGATCCTGATGTTTAATTGTTGCGATGGCCTTATCGCCGTTGAATTGAACGACAGCCGTAAATGTTTGTCGTGCTGCAATGAATGTGGCGCGGAAACAGACAATCCCTCGCATGTCAAGCTTGTTTGTTCTTGCGAGGGAATACCGATTTCTAAAAATTTAAAAGAACATACAGCCTGCCATAACACCCCATCAGGAGATGCCGAATATTCAACATTTTTTAATGGTGTCGTTTCCAATATCTTTGTAACTCAACAGAAAGAGTTTTTTGATCCTTTAACTTTCTATCAGATTAAAGGAGTCAATACCATAGATATCCTTAGTACAACCATTCTGCGGATTTGATGTGCGCCGCCATTCCATTTATCATAATTCCAAAAAAATAATATTCATTCAAAATAATTAGGAGATAATTATGAAAAAAAATATTTGGGTGGTCCTCGTTTTGGCAGTCCTTGTTGTTTTTGCAGGATCAGCATCGCTTGCGATGATGCAGCAAGGCGAGACCCGATGCGGGATGATGAAGGGCGACACAACAAAGTGTCCCATGACGCAGGGTGATATGACTCAATGCCCGATGATGCAGAACGGCCGGTGTAGTGGCGATGCCGCGAACACGGAATGCCCCATGCAGACGACAGGTACGAATCCCATGACAAAGCAGCAAACAAATACAAATACCATGACCATGGATAACACCTCAATGGGCCAATGCGATCATGCTGCCTGTATATGCGATCATTCCGCGGGGAGTTGTGTGAACACTACCGGCATGATGTGCATGTGCTGCGAAATGTGCGCAACCGGCGGCATGTGCGCTGAGGGTTGCTGTGACATGAACATGCTGAAAGCAATTATTGATGTCACTCCGGGGAACTTAAATCTCCTGGGCAAAGGCAAATTCATTATCGTTTACATTGAGCTTGAAGAAAATGAAGACGGCTTTACCGTTGATGACATTGATAAAAGCACGATTTATCTGAAACAGGTCAACATGATGATGTGCCCCAAAGGACAGAAAATATATCCGGTCGGGCCAATTGTATATGGTGATTATGATGAGGATGGAATTGATGATTTGATGGTAAAGTTCAACCGTCAAACCATCATCAATTTTTTGCTTGCAAACGGATTGGATTCGGAAGAAGCCTCGATTTTCGTTGCAGGAGAATTGTATGGCGGTACCAATTTCTGTGGGAAGGACACAATAAGAATTGGCGGCAGAAAATTAATCAATATGTGGAAGAGATCCGGCATTAAGAATTAGCCTGTTCAATTGCCATCTCTTTTTGTTGCGGGTCATGCAACCCCGGCTAATCGCCGGAGCATGACCCGCTTTTTTTTTGCAATGGACCATGATTTAACTGCCAAAAGAGGCATCTAAGATTTCAACCGCCGCGCCATTGGTTCCAGCAATGGCATTGAGTTTTCCCATTGTGACGGGAATCAGGCTGCTGATGAAAAATTCGGCTGTTTTCAGCTGGCCGTAATAGTAGGCTGCATCCTTGTTTGTTTCCGCCTTTTCCCGAATCAATTTGGGATCTGAACTTCCGGCAATTTTTTGGAGTTTCGGGCAGGCAACAGTCGATCGCCACAGAAGCATCCACGCCATGGTGATGTCTCCGGTAACTTCAAGCAGGGGGTGCGCGAACGCATAGGCGTTTAAAATATTGTCGGATATGCTGGTTTTTGCCATATGAATGGCGATTTCACTTAAGCGGTTGGCAGCGGATTCAAGTTGCTGGGCCAGATCTTTGAGCGCATCGATTTTTTTGGCTTCGGCAATGGTTTTTTGCATCAGCCCCAGGAAATCGATAAAAGGTTTGCCTTTTTTCATGCCCATCTTGCGGCCCAGAAGGTCCATTGCCTGGATGCCGTTGGTCCCTTCATAGATCATGAAAATCCGGCAGTCCCTCATCAGTTGCTCAACGGGGAAGTCCTTGGTATACCCATATCCGCCATAAACCTGAACTCCATGGCTGGTTACCTCCAGCGCCTTGTCAGTTATATATCCCTTGATGATCGGTGTCAGGATGGCGGTCAGGTCTGCGTATTTTTCTTTTTCCGCTTCATTGGCGGCAATGGCTTCCATGTCATGGGTGAGTCCGCCGAAATAGATCAGACTGCGCATGCCTTCCACATAAGCCTTCATAATCATGAGCTGACGTCGGACGTCCGGATGCTGGATAATCGGCACCGAAGGAGCGTCCGCGTCTTTGCCGGCCAGCAGGTGTTTTCCCTGAACCCGCTCCCTGGCATAATTTAAGGCGTATATGTAACTTGCCGTGGCCACCGCGAAGCCCTGGAGTCCCACCAATTGACGGGCTTCGTTCATCATCAGGAACATGGCGCGCATTCCTTTATTCTTCTCTCCGATAAGGGTTCCGATGCAGTTCCCTTTCCCGCCCAGGGTCAGGGTGCAGGTGCTGTTCCCGTGGAGGCCCATTTTTTCTTCGATTCCGGTGCAGATCACATCATTGAACTCGCCCAGAGTCCCATCGGCATTGACCCTGTATTTTGGAACCAGAAACAAGGAGATGCCCGGCGTTCCCTTGGGCGCGCCTTCGATTCTGGCCAGCACCGGGTGAATGATGTTTTCCACCATGTTGTGCTCGCCGCCGGAAATAAAAATTTTGGTGCCGGTGATGGAATAGGTTCCGTCCGGGTTTAACTTCGCAGTGGACTCAAGAGCGCCCACATCCGATCCGGCGTTGGCTTCTGTAAGCAGCATGGTGCCGGACCATTGACCGGAATAAAGTTTTTTCAGGTAAAGGTTTTTCTGCTGATCCGTGCCCAGAGACTCGATCATTTTAGCCGCCCCATGGGTTAGTCCATGATAGAGCATAAACGCCGGGTTTGCGCCATAAAAGTATTCATTGGCCGCAAGCGATACAGTTTTGGGCATTCCCTGCCCCCCCCACTTGGGGTCGTCAATCATCCCCAGCCATTCGCCTTCTTTGTAAAGTTTAAATACCCGATGGAATTCCTCCGGAACTTTGACCGTGCCGCTTTCAAGCACGCACCCTTTATCGCTGACGGTTTGGGTGGGAAGTATTTCTTTGATTGCCAGATTTCTGGCCTCTGAGACAATCATATCGACTGTTTTTTTATTGAATTCCTCGAATTTTTCATGCGCTGCGAGTTTTTCCACTTCGAGTTGTTCATGCAGAACAAAATCAACATCCCTGCGATCCGCAATCAATTGTGCCATATCGTTCCTTCTCCTTATTTGAATAATTTCGCGCTTATGAATCTATTTTGTTTGAAAATTTTGCCGCCCAGAATCTTTAGAATAACCAAAAGAGATTGTCAAGGATCGGCAATGGCATGAATCTCAAAATTATACCTTATCTCAATTGAACTTATGGAAATTAAGAAACAATCCTCCACAAGGGTTTACTTGGGAAGGATTGTTTTAAGAAAAAGGGAATGCCGTGTTTTATTTGATCCAGTCTTTGATTTCTTCAGCTTCGTAAGCTTCCTGCTGAGTCGCAAGATCCAAATTGATGATCAAGCCGGCATGCTTTTGAGTTTCAGGATCATTTTTGAGTCTAAGATGAAGGTCCCGCGATTTACCGACGCTTTCCAGCGCATTTTGAAGGGCAAGTCCGATGGAGCCTGATGTCAATATAGCGTTGGTTTTAAATTTCGGTTCAATGCCGTTTTCCGCCACATTTTCGGCCACGTGGGCCAGCTGCTTCATCTTGGTGAATGAAAAATCAATGATCTGCCAACCGGAAAGACCCTGATCCTGAAACACCCATGCGTCACGAACCGCCTGGAGCATCTGGTTGTATTTGAATTCGACAATCTGCTGGAGGGAATGTAAAAAGTTCTCAGGAAGTGAATTTTCTTCTCCGGGCAGCCCGTTGGCTTTTTCAGGAGAGAGTTTGTCATGGGTCCGTTGGAACTTTTTGGCATGGACTTCGGACTCCCATGCTTCCCGTTGCAACACCCGCTTGATGTGGGGATCATCCACGCTTTCCGCCTGTTTCATGTAGTGGGGGATCAATTTGAGCTCATAGTTCACGTAAGATTTAAAAATGGTTTTTCGGTTGGTCGGGTCATAGGGATAAGGAGCGGGTTTCATATCAGGTTCGCCGCCAAGTTTTCCGATAATCATGCCCAGCCAGTGCATATGCCACATTTCCTCCCTGGCCCGGGAGAGCAGCCCCGCGCCCAGTGGAGAATCCTCACCTTCAAGGTAGCTGTGAACCAGGTAACGGATGATGGCGGCGTGTTCGTCGGCGAGATCTCCATTTAACATATCGATCAATTTTTGATTGCTCATTTTTTATCACTCCTTTGATTTATAATTTATATAGAACAAAACAGATAGCAAATTAAAAAAAAGCCGGAAAACACAAAAAGTATTTTCCGGCAGATATAGAAAGTTAAATATAATATTATGGCGTGACAGTCGCCTCTGTAAAAGTGACCCAGTATCCCTTGTCAAAGCCGTCGATTGAAAGCGAAATGTCGAATCCAGACGCTTTGCCATCTGGAAGTCCGCCAGCTCCATCGGTATAATCTCCAGCAGTAATGGTTTTAATGCCCAAATTCATTGCA
Organism: Desulfobacterales bacterium; assembly: GCA_025453995.1. Lineage (GTDB taxonomy): Bacteria > Desulfobacterota > Desulfobacteria > Desulfobacterales > Desulfosalsimonadaceae > JALOPH01. The sequence continues at coordinate 182 of JALOPH010000210.1, read as the reverse complement.
TGTCCATTGTATTCGGGTGTGTTATCATCAGAATCATCAATGGTTCCGCTGTAACTTATAAAATTAGCACTAATTTCCCCCGTTACTTCATCAGCGCCAAAAGAAATGGATTTTAGCTCCCGATTGGCCGGGTCATCGATGTTTTCAAATACAGCTTTGAAATAGAGTCCTTTGGTATGAAA
>JALOPH010000034.1 GCA_025453995.1 Desulfobacterales bacterium | reverse complement strand
CATAATGCAGGGCAAACACGACCAGGGCATATCCCAGAAATGCCGTCAGAATGGCCGGGCGGACAGCAGAATGGTATTTCTTGAATCCGAAAATATAGCATGCGGCGGAGGTTACATAGCCGCCGGCAGCCAGGGCTACGCCGCACAGCAGGTCAAAACCGATCCATAAGCCCCAGGGGTTGTTGTCATCCAGGTTGGTGACCGCGCCAAGGCCCCTGGAAAATCTTAAAATTGTCAGTGCGGCGCCCAGGAGCAAAATAATCCCGGCAATGATATTAAACGGCGTAAAAACTTTTTTTGGGGTTTGATTGCCGCTCGGATTCATCATTATTCTGGCTCCTGGATTCCGGATTCTGGCGTGGAGGTATTCGGCGATGGATCCTTTGGTGTCTTTTTTTCGGCTTCTTCGAGCGCCTTTTTGATCTCGCGTTTGATGGCGGCCTCTTTTTCCTCCTGGGACTTCTGTTTAATCTGTGATATCTGACGCTCCATTTCCTGGTAAGCCTGGTTTTGAGCCTGGGAAACGGCCTCCTGTTTTTCCTGATCCGCAATTTTCTCCTTACGCTTGGTAATGGCATGGATGCCGGTGAGAAAGACAACCCATAGGCTGACCACGACCGGCACCATGGCCAGCGGACCGGACGTCAGCTCGGGAGCAGATATGCTGCCTAAGTCATCCCTCATGCCAAGATCGGAATATTTGGCATTTGAGATATAGAGCCAGTTGGTGCCGCCCATTTCATGTTCACCGTAAATATGGTCGATATATTTATCCGGACGGCTCATGATGCGGTGGCGGGCGATTTTAATCAGATCCTCCCGAATGCCGAATGTAAGGGCCTCCTTCGGGCAGGCTTCGACGCAAGCGGGCTTGAGTCCCTGGATGATTCTCGGCTGGCAGAGGGTGCATTTCTGAATTTTGGGAGTAAACGGTTCATCGTATTCATATGCCGGAATATCGAACGGACAGGCGATCATGCAATACCGGCAGCCCACGCAGAGAGCCTCATCATAGGCAACGGCCCCGGATTCAGTCTTGACAAGGGCTTTGACAAAACATGCGGACACGCAGGCAGGCTCCCTGCAATGATTGCACTGGCTTTTGACAAAGACAGGCAATGATGACCCCGGCGGCTCAAACCGGTTGACGATGGTGTATGTGTCTGCGTCTGTCCGGCGGGCATTGGAGAAAATGGCGAGATCATCAAACGGCCGGTCCGGTTGGGGCATCCTGTTGACCTGATTGCAGGCGGCTTCGCATTTTCTGCATCCGATGCACCTGGAAATATCATGAAGAACGCCCATGCTGCCCGGATAGCCCTTATATTCCTTGTTGGAGCCTCCATACGCAGGGGTCTTGGATAACAGCGCGTACCCGGCGGACGCACCCATCCAGTTTAGAAAATGTCTTCGGGATATCCTGTTCATTCAAATTCCTGCAAAGTGTTTAATTTGACGAAACCCTTTTCCCCTTTTTTTTTGTGGCATGCCGAACAATCCGTTGCCGCCGGTTTTTCAATTCCCATCTGCTGATGACAGGCAATGCACTGTCCATGATAGGCGCCCATGAGTCCTGGTTTAGTCCCCCCGTCGTCTTTTGAAGACAATTCATGACAGGATGCGCACTTGGGAAATGCCTCCGCGGACGGGCTGTAATGATGGCAGCCCCTGCACAGAGAAGTCGGCTCATTATGGAAAAACGACGCCAGTCCGCTGTTTTCAGTTCTTTTAAAGAGAGCGGAAACGATTTGGCGATGGGGCATCGTCACGCCTTCGTATTGATCCGCCATGATAGAAATGAGAACCTTGTCCGGTATCTGATCATCCGGTATACGAGTTGGTTTCTGATGATGGATGACCTTTGATTTTGCTATTTCGGCGGTCATTTCTTTATTTGCGGGCAATGGATCAAGGGATTGTCTGGAAATCGAATGGCAACTGGCACAAGTTTTGTCGTCAACCCGGCCTTTATTCTTTTGGGCGTGGCACCCGGCGCAATCTTTGGAAACGGTTTGATTCCTGTGACACCCGATGCAGCTTACGGAAGAGGCTGATGCATGCATCGCATGATCAAGGGTCACAAATTTCCCTTTTGTATCGCCGGTCCTCGTATGACACGAAACACAGGATTCCATGGATTCATGATGACAGGTGCGGCAAAGGCTGACTTTTTTTTCATGAGCCAGATGGTTGAAGGCAACCGGCCTGACAAAAAGGAGGGATGGTTTTCCTGTCGCAGCGGCGTCTTTTACCCATAAGGACATGAGCGCCGCATCGGGTTGATTTCTATTGATCCGCGGGATATCCTCGAGCTTGGCGATTCCTTTTTGCTGCGCAGGGTCATGGCATGGGGAGCAGTAAAAAGGTCCGGCTTTAATGCCTGTGGCCGCCATCTGGATATGACAGTTGAGACAGTCTTGATGGGCGGCGGTTTTAAAAGAGCGCGCTTCTTGGGTATTTTGCGATTTATGGCAATAACGGCAGGTGCCTTCTTTGCCCTTTGCATAGACGGTTTTTTTGAGAGCCTTGTCATATTCGTGATGGCAGGCGCTGCAGTTGCCGTCGGCTTTCCGGTCAAAGCCCTTTTCCGGGACGATGCTTTCAGCAATGATATGGCGGTAATGAAGGGATCTGTCCATTCCAAAAGGCTGGGCGATATTCACATAAGGCGGCGTTTTTGCATGGCACTGGCGGCATTGCCCCGTCCGGGGGCCGGATTTTTTTCCCTGGCTGTAAAATTCATCGTGGCAGCCGATACATTGCCCATGATACAACTCTTTCTCATTGAAATATCCCAGATCTTCCAGCCGTTTGAATTTAAATTGAAAGTCGGCTTTTTTTTTCAGGTGGCATTTTTCGCAGGACGGTGTGGGCAAGGCTTCCGTGTGCCGGTCATGAGGGAAAGTGACTTCCGGCATCTGGTGGTTATCGGGCGGTTCTTTTATTTGAATGCGGATGAGATCGGATCGATTGCTGTCCTGAACTATGCCGGCATGCAGCGGCCCTGTTAATGTTAAAATCAGCATCAGGGGCAAGAGCAGACTTCTGCGTGTTCCAGTCAGACAGGCTTGTACCATGATCCCAATCCAAAAATCACAAAAGAGCAGTCCATTTTCTGGACAGTGAATTAATAAATGATTCTGATATATTAATTAGGATACTGACTATCTTTTTTTTGAAAAAAATTCAACAGAAATTGGTTCAAATATTTCAAAATGAATAAAAAAAGCCGCTGAAAGGTATTATTTCAGCGGCTTTGTGGGTGATGATGGAAAGATATCAATCGACCTGGGGTCTGGGATAGAGCCCGGCTTCTTTGACAATGTCGGGAACTTTTTCCTCCCATTCAATGGCCATGATATGAAACCCGCTCACGCCTTTGCACTCTTTCAGGCGCTGGATGGTTTCAATGCAGATTTTGACCCCTTCCTCGGCCTGCTTTTCCTTGGGCGTGTCGGCCATCCGCTTAACCACATCATCCGGCACGTCCATGCCGGGAACGCGGTTTTTCATGTACTTGGCCATACCAACGGATTTGAGGGGGGTGATACCCGCCATGATGAATACTTTTTCTGTCAATCCCCGGTCGCGGGCCTGACGCACCCATTCTTCGAACTTGTCCAAATTATAAATGCACTGGGTCTGGATGAATTCAGCGCCGGCCTCAACCTTTTTTCCCAGCCGGATGGCCCGGATTTCAAAAGGATCGGCAAAGGGATTTTCCGCAGCGCCCACAAACATTTTCGGAGGTCGTTTGATTTCATCTCCGCCTAAAAATTTACCCTCATCCCGCATTTTGCGGACGGTCTGGATCAGCTGCATGGAATCCAGGTCATGGACATTCTGCCCTTGGGGATTGTCGCCGAAGCTCTGGTGGTCTCCGGAAAGGCACAACATATTGTGAATATCAAACGAGGCTGCGCCCAAAATATCGCTTTGCAGGGCGATGCGGTTGCGGTCCCGGGTGACCATCTGGAGGACCGGTTCAAGACCGATGAGCTTTAAATGGATACAGGCGGCCAGACTGCTGGTGCGCACCACAGATGTCTGGTTATCCGTGACATTGACGGCATCCACATAGCCTTTGAGCAGCTCCCCTTTTTTCCGGATCACATCCGGATCACTTCCACGCGGCGGCCCGCATTCCGATGTAACACCGAAATGACCGGCTGCCATGATTTTTTCTAATTTGCTTGGAGTTTTCGCGTTCATATCATTACATCCTCCCTGATGACTTTTCTGGGGCCGCCGGCTCTGTCTTTGGACCAGTCTTTGATGCTGAAAAGTTTTTCATACAGATCCATCCGGTTGATGGCCTTTAAGCGATCGATGATCAGTTGCCAGGCGCAGTCGGTATCCTTGCTGATTTCGCATTTGCCCTTGCTGGAACCGCCGCACGGTCCGTTTAACAGACGTTTGGCGCACCTGGATACCGGACAGATTCCCCCGGTGTATGCCAGAATGCACTGTCCGCAAGCCTGGCATCGCTCGGTCCAGAGTCCCCGTTTTTCAGTTACGCCTAAGAAACAGGTATTGACGCCGGGAAAAACCGGAATGGCATGATATTTCTCAGCGGTGAACTGAACGCCGACGCCGCATGCGATGGAGATAATGGCGTCATACTGGTCTGCTTTTTCCCTGATTTCTTCCAAGTATTCATGGTCGCACTGGCGTTCCAGGGTAATCTCATCCACCCGGTTATCAACACCCTTGTTGGCATAATACATTCTCAGGGCGGAAGCCAGAACCCCCACTTCCTTTTTGCCGCCCGCCTCGCAGACGGTGACGCATTCATTACAGCCGAGAACGAGAACCTTCTTGCAGTCCTTGACCTGTTCGATGATCTCCTCTATCGGCTTTCTGTCGGCAACAATCATCGGAGCAACCTCTCTTTATCGTAGTAGTTAATATTTATTATGCTGCTTTTTTCTTTTTTAACTTCACCGGATTGGGACCCAGGCCCATAATCCGTTCGTTCATTTCATTGGCATATTTAACAAACAGGGGGGCGTCGGAGGACGACAGGTTGTACATCTGAACCCGGTCCCCTCCCACACCGATGGTGTTTAAAATTTTCTGGGCCTGCTCCACGCGTTTGCGGGCCCGGTAATTTCCTTTTTTATAATGGCATTCGCCTTCCTTGCATCCGACGATGTAAACGCCGTCAGCGCCTTTTTCAAAAGCCCGGAGCATATGAATCACATCCACTTTGCCGGTGCAGGGAACACGGATGATTTTCACGCTCGCCGGGTAATTGAGTCTCATGGAACCTGCCAGGTCCGCCGCGGAATACCCTCAGAAATTACAGCAGAAAGCAAGAATCGTCGGTTTGAAATCCGTGTTCATAGGGCTCCTTCCAGCAAGGAATCCACCTTGCTTAATATTTGTTCATCTTCATACCAGTTCAGTTCAATGGCTTTGGCCGGACACTCGGCGGCGCAGGCGCCGCAGCCCTGGCACAGGGCGTCATCAATATGGCTCACGCCTTCCTCGTTGATGCGGGGTACATTATACGGGCACGACCGCACGCAGATCAGGCACGAAGCGCACATTTCCTGATTCACATGGGCAGTCACCGCGGAAAGCGTTAGATAGGGCTGCGCCAGCATTGTGGTGGCCCGGGAGGCTGCAGCCATGGCCTGGGCAATGGATTCGGTGAGCAGTTTCGGGGCATGGGCCGTGCCGCAGAGATATATGCCTTCAGTCCCCATTTCAACCGGCCTGAGTTTGACATGGGCCTCAATAAAATAATTTTCAGGATTGCGGTTGAGCTTCATGATGGTGGACAATTCCTCGGTGTCCTCCGGCCTCATGCCCGCGGAAAGAACCAGCATATCAGCATCCACGCTCATTTTCCTGCCCAGAATATGGTCGGTAAATGTAACGGTTACGCTATCTCCGCTGGCTTCGGCGGCCGGCGCGTCTTCAGGGTCAAACCGGAAGAACATCACGCCCATCTTTCGGGCCTGGGTGAAGTAGTCCTCCAGCAGCCCGTACGTCCGGATATCCCGGTAAAGAATGTATACCTGAGCATCCGGATTGAGATGCTTGATGTGGATGGCGTTTTTAATGGCGCTCTGACAGCAGATCCTCGAGCAGTTGGGATTTTCCCCGTTTCTTGAACCAATGCACTGGATCATCACCACCTGGGAGAGATCCGCCGCGCCGTTTTCTTTTTCCAATCGCTGGGCCAGTTCCAGCTGGGTGACCACCCTGGGATTTTGGCCGTATAGATACTCAGTGGGCTGGTATTCATTGGCGCCGGTAGCCATGATCACGACACCATGATCAATTTTCCGGCTGACCATATTCTGGCCAACCAGCACTTCGGTTTTGAAATTTCCTTTAAATCCGGAAAAATCGACAATCACCGACTGGGTGAGCACGTCAATCTTCGGATGATGGGTGACTTTGTCGATCAGGTCTGAGATATAAGCCTGAATGTCCATTCCTTCAATTGTTTTGGTCAGGCGCTGGGCCAATCCGCCCAGTTCAATCTCTTTTTCAACGAGCACTACTTTGAAGCCCTGATCTGCGATGCCGAGCGCGGCATTCATACCCGCCACGCCGCCGCCCACCACCAGCGCGCTTTTATTTACAGCAATCTGCCTTTCATGCAGCGGTTTGAGCGAGGCAGCCCTGGCAACCGACATTCGCACAAGTTCCTTGGCTTTCTCGGTTGCTTCCGCCGGCGAATTGGCATGAACCCAGGAATCCTGGTTACGGATATTGGCCATTTCAAACAGGTATTTATTCAAACCCACGGATTCCAAAGTGTCCATGAAAATGGGCTCATGGGTTTTCGGGGTGCAGGAAGACACGACCACCCGGTTGATCTTGTGTTCCTTGAGGAGTTCCTTCATCTGTTCCTGGGCGTCCTGGCTGCATGTAAACAGGTTCTCACCCGAATACACCACATAGGGCAGGGTGGCGGCATATTCCTTGACCGCGGGGACATCCACCACGCCGGCGATATTGATGCCGCAGTCGCACACAAAGACACCGACCCTGGGTGTTTCGCCTTCCACTTTGATTTCTGCCGGCCGCTCAACGGTTCTGATCAGCGTGCCCCGTGCTTCAGCAAGCTGTTTGCCGGCTGCGCAGGCGGCGGCGCTGGCTTCTGTGACCGATGTGGGAATGTCTTTGGGACCCTGGAAAATGCCGCAGGCAAACACACCCGGCCGGGATGTATTGACCGGCGTAAACGGGTGTGTGGCGGCGAAATTATAATGGTTGAGTTCAATGTCTAACCGCTTGGCGGTCTCAATGGTGGACGCCGGCACTTGGAGGCCCACGGAGAGCACCACCATGTCAAAATCTTCAATTTTCAGACTGCCGGTTTCATCCACGTAGCGCAGACGGAGGTTCCCGGATTCCTTTATTTCATCGATCGTATGGATACGGGCTTTTTCGAATCTCACGCCGTCCTGGTCTTTGGCGCGCAGATAATATTTTTCATAATCCTTGCCGAATGTCCGGATGTCCATGTTGAAGATGACCGTTTCCAGTTCTCCTTCAATGTGCGCCTTGGCGATCATGGCTTCCTTGATGGCATACATGCAGCAGACCGATGAGCAGTATCCGTTGCCGCAGCGGTTGGTGTCCCGGGAACCCACGCACTGGAGCCATGCGATACGGGACGGCTCCTTGTGATCAGACGGCCGGATAAGATGCCCCATCGTGGGGCCGGACGCGCTTAAAATCCGCTCAAACTCAGCGCTGGTGAGCACATTTTGCGCGGATAAATAATGATAGGAGTCTTCCAGTTTGGCAGGATCAAACACGTCATTGCCGGGGCAGAGAATCATGGACCCGATGTCAATGTCACGTTCGACCACAGTCTGGTTGTGGTCAACGGCGCCGGCAAGGCAGGCCTTGACGCACTGGTAGCACTCGGAACAGATCCCGCATTTCAGGCACCGGTCCGCTTCTTTTCGGGCTTCTTCCTCATTATAGCCGAAAGAAACTTCCAGGAAATTGCATTCCCGGGCAGATGGATCCAGACATCGGACAAGGGTTCGATCTTTGTGAGGTTCGTTGATCACGTCAGGTTTGACAAAATCCCATTCCTTGGCGCGGCCCTCAGTCAAATCCATACCGCTGACATACCGGTGTATGCTTTCGGCCGCTTCCTTGCCGCAGGCCACCGCGTCCACCACGGATTTGGGCCCGTAAAAAGCGTCACCGCCGGCAAACACCCAGCCCAACGAGGTCTGTAATGTCACCCGGTCGGCTTCCAACCCGCCCACCCGTGTGAGAGGCACACCTTGCTCCTTTATATAAGCCAGATCTGTTGACTGTCCGATGGCGACTATGATGGTATCGCCGAAAAAGGCTTCGCAGACCGCGTCATCATAGCGGGGGTTGAATCTCTTGTTTTCATCGAACACGGCAGTGCAGGTTTTAAATTCAATGCCCGATATTTTTTTATTCTTGTCGATGAAAAAGGATTTAGGGCCGAAGCTGTTGACGATTTTAATGTCGCCTTCCAAGGCTTCCTGGATTTCATGCTCCCAGGCCGGCATTTCCTCTCTTTTCTCCAGGCAGACAAGGGTGACGTTCTGGGCGCCTTTCCTTTTGGCGGTCAATGCAACGTCAATGGCCACGTTTCCGCCGCCGATGACCAGCACATCTTTTCCGATCTTGACTTCTTTTCCCATGGCAGCGTCGCGCAGGAAATCTACACCCTGAAGCACGCCTTCGGCATCCTCGTTTTCCACGCCGAGCCTGCGTCCGCCATGAAGCCCGATGGCCATGAACACCGCGGAGAATCCGTCGGATTTCAAACTGTCAAATGTAATGTCTTTGCCAAAGGTGACGCCGGTTTTGAGGGTCACGCCCATTTGTTCGATAAGCTTGATTTCAGCATTCAGAATGTCTCTGGGCAGACGGTATTCCGGTATGCCCACAGCCATCATGCCGCCGGCCACGGGGAGTTTCTCAAAGATGGTGACGCCGTAGCCCATTTTTACAAGACAGGCTCCAGCGGTCAGCCCGGCCGGGCCGGAACCAATGATGGCGACTTTTTCGGCTCTCTTTTCAGCCGGTGCGCTGATGGCAGGGAGTTCCCCATGCTCGCGCTCCCAGTCGGACAAAAACCGATGCAGTTCGCGTATAGCCAGAGGCTGATCATAGTCGCCCCGGGTGCAGGCGCCCTCGCAGGGGTGATGGCAGACCCGTCCGCAGACCGCCGGAAACGGGTGGTCCTGGCGGAATAGTTCGATGGCTTCCTTGTATTTGCCCTGGTTGATCAAGGCGATATATCCCTGGATGCTTACATGGGCCGGGCAGGTGGCCTTGCAGGGGGCGGTTCCGCGTTTGCTGATGGCATAGGCTCCGGGTATGGCCTGGGCGTATTTCTTGAACGCCGCCCTGCGCTTGGAAAGATCCTTGTCGTATTCGTTATCCACTTCGATAGGGCAGACTTTGGCGCACTCGCCGCAGCTGGTGCATTTGGATATATCGATGAAGCGGGGTTCCTGGCGGATATGGGCCTTGAAATTGCCCGGCTCGCCGTTCAACGAAAGAATTTCAGTGCCAGTTAAGAGCTCGATGTTTAGGTGCCGGCCGACCTCGACCAGTTTGGGCGAGATGACTCACATGGCGCAGTCGTTGGTTGGAAAGGTTTTGTCCAGTTGGGACATCATGCCGCCGATGGCCGATGTCTTTTCAACCAGATAGACATAATATCCGGAGTTGGCCAGATCAATGGCGGACTGCATTCCGGAAATGCCGCCGCCCACGACCATTACCGAGCCGATGGTGTTTGATTTTTGGACAGATTCAGCTTTCTGCGCCATTACTTACTCCCTCATGTTGTATGATCTTTAATGACGGATGATTCAGATGGTGATTGTTGTCATGCAATACAAATAAAACCGGCGAAAAATTTGAAAAAAAATTTCTACTAAAAAATATAACACGTGTCAATAGCCGCTCTGATAATTTTTTTTATGAACATATGTTCGTAAAAAGAACAGATGTGATGGGCATGTTTAGGGGTTGACATGCCGGACGCGATTTCATAACTATAAAAAACAAAAATCCATTTTTTCTGTTTGACGATGCCTGCCACATTGTGATAGTGTATAGAAAATAAAAAATTGATACACAAGAGAAATTTTTTAAAATTTTTCAACAGGATCATTAGTACAATTTAAGAGGTCGCACCCATGAACATGAAAAATTTCTGGTCCCTTCAGTCGGTTTGCCTAACCTTTACAGTAATGCTGACAGTGATAACGCTTCAGATTTTTTTTCCAGTTGAAGTTTCCGGAGGGTGAGGCGGGCCTGTGCTGACCGTGACTGTCAGCCCCAATGAGGGTGGGGATATACAAGTCGGAAGTTATGCAATTCAAACAGCTGCTTCTCAAACTTATGGCGGTTGCAGCACAGTTGGTTCAACAAGCATAACGGCTTTTCCTTCGACCGGATATCGATTTGATCGATGGGGCGGCGCCCTGAGCGGGTCTGCCAATCCATCCGGTATTGTTGTTGACGCGAGTAAATCTGTAACAGCCTATTTTGTATTGTCTTCCCAAGAAATTGACCTTGATGAAGCCATAAACATGATTGACAGCAATAAAGAGTTGATTGTTCTTGATGTCAGATCGGCAAATGATTTTGATAACGGCCATATGCTTTGCGCGCGAAATTATCCCTGGAACGGTACAGCATTTAGCGGCGGGATTGCTTCTCTAACTCCTTATAAGGAAAATGACATCCTGATATATGATCAGTCCGGAACAGCATGCGATAATGCCGCCGATTATCTGGTCAGCCAGGGATTTAAAAGTGTTTATTATATGACAGATGGTTTAAGCGACTGGATTGCAGAAGGTCATGAAACATACATGACTGCTGAAGATGGCGGGATTTGCACCTCCGTGGCGCCGCTGGCTTATGCCGGCCAGGACAAGGTCGTCAATGAAAACGCTTCTGTAACGCTAAACGGTCAGGGCCCATCCGGCGCGTCTTATTTATGGGAACAGAAAACAGGCGCCGATGTCACGTGGACCAGCAGCAAGACCATTGCCCAGCCTTCATTCACAGCGCCGGATTTAAACAGCGGCGACGATGAGCTTCTTTTTTTGCTGACAGTATCCAGCGGAGCGCTCAAGGACAGCGACAGTGTCACTGTGAACGTGACATGGAATAATCAGGGCCCGACTGCCAACGCAGGTCCGGATAAAACCGTCAAGGCAGGCTCCAAAGTGGCCCTGGACGCATCCAAGTCCACAGACCCTGAGAATTCATCTGCTTTAACATATAACTGGTCTGTAAGTTCAGCCTCAGGCGTGAGCGCGCCTGCCCTTTCAAATCCTTCAGCGAAAAATCCAACCTTTATGGCGCCGAATAAGGATGGCTGGGTTGAATTTAGATTGATGGTAACCGATAGCGGCGCCAAAACCGATGACGACAAGGTTAAGGTTACCATTAAATACACCCCCTCCAGCCTCACTGCCGCGGCAAATTCATCCTCTTCAATTGCGCTTGGATGGAATGATAATTCAACCAATGAAACCGGATTTAAGATTGAAAAAAAGGAAGGAGGGTGCAGTTCCGCTAACCCGTGGACTTATGTGGCAACCGCCCCTAAGAATGCCGCTTCTTATACTGCCTCGGGATTATCTGCTGGCAAAACTTATTCCTTCAGGATCAAAACAACAGGGCCCAGCGGCGATTCAGGATATTCAAACTGTGCCGGCGCGTCCACCGGCGCTGCAGGCACGCCCAAGTCTCCGTCCAACCTTACAGCAACATCCGCTACCGCAGGGCAAATCAATCTCACATGGAAGGATAATTCCACCAATGAGACCGGGTTTCAAATTTTTCGGAAAGCAGGGTCCGGCGCATGGACGAAAATATTCACTTCAGCGGCCGGTGCAGTCAGCTACAATGATGCAAGCGCAAGCGGCAATCAATCTTCAACAATATATCAATATTATTTGAAAGCATGCAATGGATCAGGTTGTTCGCCCAAGTCCAACACGGCGATTGTGCCCTATGCGCCCATCAATTTGACAGCCGCCGCGCTTACAACAGCCGGAAAAATCAAACTGGCCTGGACGGATAAGAGCAGCAACGAGACAGGGTTTCAGATATACCGGAAACCCGGCGCTTGTTCAGGCAGTGGAACATGGGAATTGTTTGCCACAGCAGGGCCAAATGTCGCCACCTGGACAGATTCCGGTCTGACGCCGGGCAGTGAATATTCCTATCAGGTTCGCGCGTATCGGCGGTCCGCTTCGCCCTATGCATATGGGTATTCCCAATGGAGCAGTTGCGCCGGCGCGGTATCCCCCTGAACAATAGAACAAAATAAGAAGATCTTTGCCATGAAATCCCTGCATGCACTTCTTCTGTGCGCGGGGATTTAGTTGCCTTTTGGTTTCTCGTAAATAAAACCCGAGGAGCGGGCCTCGCCGATTTCTCCGTTTTTTTTCTCGAAAAGAATCAGCACATCAATGCCGGTTTTTTTGGCAAACTCAAGCCCGGCAGCGCTCCCCAGAACGGTTATAGCTGTGGCCGATCCATCTAAAACCGCATTGGATATCAATCCGCCCTTGCTGTGCGTTGTCACTCCCAGAATTTTCTCTGAAACCGGTTTTCCTGTTTTAGGGTTGAAGATATGATAGAAAGAATGCCCCTGGATGATAATAGGCTGCATATAGTTGCCGCTGGTTGAAATATTCAGGCGGCCGGGAGTTGACACAATCCCCCACACTGTATCTGGCTGCCTCGGATGCTGTATGCCGATGCGCCAGGGGGCGCCATCGTTGTCTCCAAAAGTCGATACTTCGCCGCCAAGCTGCACCAGTCCTGAAATCGCGCCGCCTGCGATAAGAATTTCCCGCACCCGGTCCACGGCGTATCCTTTAACAATACCGCCGAAATCAAACATGATATTCGGATGATCGGCCTGTAAAGAAGGCTCAGGTTGCCCGATAATGCGCACTTTACCAAATCCGGATGCCTTCAATGTTTCAAAAAGTTCTTTCTCGGATGGGATTTTCTGATTTTTTTCCGCAAGCCGCCAGAGCTTTTTAATCTGCATCAGGGTCGGGTCAAAATGGCCGCTGCTCGCGGACCATATACCGGTCGATTGGTTTAAGACGTTATACACGTCGTTTGAGATTTTTAAAGGGCTGGACTTGTTTGCTGAATTGAGGATGGAAACCTCCGAAGAAGGGTCAAACGGATTAAAAATCCTGCCGATCCTTTCAAATTCCATCCACGCCTGGCCTGAAATTTTTTCAGCAGCGCCTTCAGGCGCATTTTCAAGCTTAAACAGAATTCTTGCAGGGATTTGAAAATAGATTTTGCCGCTGGATTCCCACCATCCAGGCCTGATGTTTTCAACCGGAAAAGACGATGTGTCTGAGTGTGAAGGACCCTTCTGGACGTTTTGATCCGTGTTTTCTGTTTGGGAAACCGGCGCAGAGATACTGGCTGCCCATATTATCGCCGCAAGCATGAGCACGAGAATTGATTTTGCAAGTATCGGACAGTTCTTTTTCATGTTTTTGCGTGGATACATTCAGGCTTTAAGGCAACAGACTGTGGAATACTATTAAGAATACCGGAATAAAGTCAAGCACGTTATGCGAAAGCGCGGCCTTGAGTGATAGACTTTAGCCTTGACAATCTATCGCAGGGGGATTTAAGGTTCGTGTCTGAATCTATGAAAATACAGGCTTGCGGATTCTTTTTTTGCCTACATTCAAATACATGGTCAAGGACATTTAAGTAAATGGCGCCAATGATATCCATTGCCGGATATGCGGATTCCGGTAAAACGACACTGATAGAGAAACTGGTTCCAGAGTTGAAAAAAAGAGGATATCGTATCGGGACCATCAAACATGCCGTTCATGAATCCAATCTGGATACACAGGGGAAGGACAGCTGGCGTCATTTTGCAGCAGGAGCGGATACGGTTGTCGTTTCCTCTGCTGAAAAGATCGCCCTGATCCAAAAAAGGGAGAAAGCGCCCAAAGACAGCCAAGCGGAACTGGCCAGCCTTGAAACCTTTTTCCCCGGAATGGACATTGTGTTTGCCGAAGGATACAAGAGCGCGCGGATACCCAAAATCGAAATATTCCGTTCTGACATTCATGACCATCCGTTGTGCATGAATGACAGGATGCTGGTGGCTCTGGTCACAGATGCCCATATCCAGTGCAATGCCCCGAAATTCGGGTTCGATGAAATCGACAAGCTGGCCGATTTGATCGAACGGGACTTTTTGAAAGAGAATAAATAGTCTTTTCGCCCTTCTGAATCGCGAATTTTTAATGAAGCAACAACATAAGGCGTGACGGCCATGCGAAAGGCATTTAAAGTTTCCCCCATGCTGCTGACCCTCCTGATTATCGCCGCTGGCATTCTTTTCTATTTTATCCGCATCCCGTTTCTTGATTTGATTGAACTCAAAACCATTGATTTAAGATTCATGGCCAGGGGTGAAAAGGAACCCGGGCCGACCGTTGTTCTGGCCGTGATCGATGAGAAAAGCATCGACCAGGATGGCCGCTGGATCTGGCCGAGGGACAAAATCGCTGACCTGGTCGCTAAAATATCAGATGCCGGCGCCCGTGTGATTGCGCTGGATATGGTTTTCCCCGAGCCCGATAATTCCGGCAACAGGCCGCTGGTTCAAAATATTTATCAGAAACTCGGTGAATCCGGCTCTGTGGATGAAATCACTGAGAAGTATCTTGAGCACCTATTGGAATCACAGGATAAAGACAATTTGCTGGCGGAAGCGATCCGGAATTCAAAAGCCCCGGTGGTGCTCGGGTATTTTTTTCATGAAAGAGGGATGGATATTGCGCATCTGGATGCAAGCCAGATCAACCTCCATGAATCGCTGATCCAGAATTCCAGGATCAGGCAGATCCGCTATGAGTCCGAAGCGGCGCTTGAGGCAAGCTTCTTTGAAGTCGATACGCCGGAACCAAGCATCCCGGTGATATCAAATGCGGCCGGATACAGCGGTTTTTTCAATATGAGGCCCGATAAAGACGGCGTGCTCCGCTGGATTCCCGCCATGCTTTATTTCAACGGCGGGCTTTACGCCAATTTGTCCCTTCAGGCCTTGTCTGCTTACTGGCAGGCGCCGTTGTCTCTTGAGATGGCCGATTATGGCGCCGTAAGCCTCAAGATCGGCGATCAGGTTGTGCCTACCGGTGAAAAAGGGGAGATCATGATCAATTATCGCGGCGGAGCCAGGACGTTTCCGCATATATCCGCCAGCGATATCCTCAGGGGGCGGATTTCTAAAGATCACTTGAAGGACAGGATTGTGCTGGTTGGCGCCACGGCGGTCGCCATTTATGATTTGCGTGTCACCCCTTTTGCCAATGATTTTCCTGGCGTTGAAACGCATGCGAATTTAATCGACACCATATTGACCCGTGATTTTATCTTTTTCCCCGCATGGGTCGCCTATATTGATTTTCTTTCTATGATAATGGCGGGCCTTTTTTTGGGCGTTTTTGTCTCCAGGGTGACTGTTCTGACCGGGGGAGGGGCAGCCATTGCGCTGCTGGCCGGATACATTTATCTCTGCGTCTATTTATTTGCCAGAAACGGCATCGTGCTGAACATGGTATATCCGTCAACGGTGATGCTGATGGTCTATATCATTATCTCCGCTTACAGGTACCTAAAGGAGGAGGGGCAGAAGCGGTTTATTAAAAATGCCTTTTCGACATATGTCTCGCCGGCGGTGGTGGATCAGCTTATCAAATCCCCTGAAAAGCTGATGCTGGGCGGAGAAAAACGGGAAATCACGGCATTTTTTTCAGACCTTGAAGGCTTCACGACCATTTCTGAAAAACTCTCCCCTGAGTCACTGGTGGAGTTGTTGAACGAGTTTTTAACCGAGATGGCTGATATTATTGTCGCCCACTCAGGAACCGTCGATAAATTCGAAGGTGACGCCATCATCGCCATGTTCGGCGCGCCGGTGGCTGTTGATGACCATGCCCTGTTGGCCTGCCGTGCATGCATTCAGATGCAGAAACGTTTGGAAACCCTTCGGGAAAAGTGGCTTAGGGAAATTCAGTTGACTATCCGGATGCGGATCGGATTATGCAGCGGTCCTGCGGTGGTCGGCAATATGGGTTCCAAGACTCGGTTTGATTACACCATGATGGGTGATACGGTCAACACAGCGGCCCGGCTGGAAGGCGTCAACAAAGTCTATGGCACCTATATAATGATCAGCGAATCCACTTTTGAATATGTCAAGGAACAAATCGTGGCCCGGGAGCTGGACGCTGTAAATGTAGTGGGGAAGGAGCGCCCTGTCAAAGTTTACCAGCTCATAGGCATTCGCGGGGAAGTCAGCCGGGAGAATCTTGGGATGATTGATCTGTACCAGAGCGGGTTAACCGCTTACAGAAACCAGAAATGGGATGATGCAATCGGCTTTTTTCAAAAAGCTCAAGAGATCATTTCCGGAGATGCTCCCTGCCGGGTGATGATCGCGCGCTGTGAAGAATATAGAAAAACCCCGCCCGGAGACGGTTGGAATGGGGCGTATGTCTTAAAATCAAAATAGCCGGCTTCCAACCGGCCCGACCTGAGATCTTTGACGCAACCATAATGAATGCGCATTCAGGAATAAGACAGTTGCAGAGTATTTCAGTTTTTGCCTTTGGAAAAAATGCTGAGATGCCATCAAAATATGTCGGGCCTTACCTGATTTGCCAAACCACAATATCTGGTATTGCCATTTTTGGGGATAATCAGGCGGAATGCTATTGCAATGTGGATTGGCGGCGGGAACTTGAACGGGCTATATTGTCAAAAGCAAGTTGCATATAATATTATTCTGCGTCAGTGTTATTATTTGTTATAAGTTATTAAATTATTAAAGGTCTTCCCCAATATCCGGACGGCTCACTTGACCACAAATGTTCGAGAGCCGACCTTGGATTGGGCATTGCCGGCCAGGTCGGTGGCATACACTCGCCATGAGTAGGTGCCCAGGGGCAGGCTGCAGGTGAAGCGATAGAGAATCGTGCTGTTAGTGGCTCGCCAGCCGAGCTTGAGAGTTGCCTTCACAGCGCTTCCCTTTGTGATCTTAACAGTGACTGCGGCCTTATGGGAGACGGGGTCGTCGACACTCAGCCGCAGAGTCGCCTTCTGCCCTCGTTTGACAGTCACCCCGGCAAGCGCTTTGGTGATTGGGCCGAAGCGGTCGATTCGAACCGGCGTCTTCTTCGCCGCCTTCGTGTTGCCGGCCCGGTCGGTCGAGTAGTACCAAATTCTCGTTACACCTTCCTGTGAGACCACCGGCCTGTCGGCGTCGTCATAGACGCTGTAGGGGCCAGCGTCGCCAAGACGGTAGTAGATCGCCGCAACACCGGATGCCGCGTCGCTTGCACGCAGCTTCACGGTAACGGGTTGGCCGTGCCAGCCGGCAACGTTCGCGCCTGGAGTCAAGCTGAGACTGGTCTGAGGCGGCACGACGTCGAGCTGGAAGATGTAGACGCTGCCCTGACCGCGTTCGGGAGCGCTGTACCATGCGGCGACCACTGCCGTATCCCCGCAGATAGCGACCGAGTCGCCGAAATGGTCCCAAGCCTCGCCGTTCGAGGCCGTCAGCGGCTCCTGCTGGGTCCAGATGGCGCCGGAACGCACGAAGACGTAGGCTGCCCCCGCGCCCCGTGCGCCGTTCCAGGGAGCCCCGATCACGGCGATGTTGCCCGACAGCGCAACCGAGGAGCCAAAAATGTCCCCAGCCGCGCTGTCGGCAGCGATCAGCTTCTGCTGCTGTGTCCACTTAGTGCCGGAACGAGTAAAGACGTAGGCCGAGCCCTGAGAATCGTTGGCGCCAATATCGTCGTAGGATCTCCCGACCAATGCGGTATCGCCGGAGAGAGCAACGGTATCGCCGAAATGGGCGCCGGAGAAGTCAGTGGCGGTCAACATCTGCTGGAGACTCCAGGTCGATCCGGAGCGCGTGAAGACGTAAGCCGCGCCAAATCCGGTGTGCTGGCCGATTATGAAAAGGTGGCTGTCCGCCGCGATCAGGGCCGTTGTGCCGTCGATGGCGACCGCGCAGCCGAAGGCGTCCCAAGCCGCGCCATCGGGGGCGGTGAGCTTCTGCTGCTGGGTCCAGACCGAGCCGGAGCGCACGAAGACGTAGGCGGCCCCCTGATTGCGCTTGCCGCCGACAGCGTGGTTTTCCACGCCGATCAGGGCGGTATCGCCGGACAGGGCAAGTGACCCGCCCAGCCAGTCGTCGGCTGCGCCGTCGGAGGTGGTCAGCTTCTGCTGCTGGGTCCACTTAGTGCCGGAACGAGTGAAGACATAAGCCGAGCCCTGAGAATCGTTGGCGCCGATATCGTCCCACATCGATCCGACGATGACCGTGTTACCGTCGATGGCGACCGCGCAGCCGAATGCATCCCCACGCGTGCCATCGGAGGCGGTGAGCTTCTGCTGCTGGGTCCAGACCGAGCCGGAGCGCACGAAGACGTAGGCGGCCCCCTGGAGTATAGACTGCCCACCGGCCTTGTCAGCCTCCGCCCCGACCACGGCCGTGTCACCGCAGATGGCTACCGCGCAGCCGAACTTGTCATCGGTCGGCCCGTCGTCCATCAGTTGGGCCTGCTCGAATTGCTGGAGAGCGCGCATAGCCAACGCATCAGTGGCGAGATCCAGTGGTCCATCGGCTGCGGCTGGAACAGAGTCAAACAGAGCGACGGCGAAGATCAGCGCCGCAATGCAGGTGCCGGTCGAATGTGATCCGGGTTTCGTGTGCGTCCCCATGGCACGGCTCCTTTCCCGCAGCCCCAAGTCTCCCGAGCGGGCTGCAGCCAGTGGCTCGAATAAAAAGATAAAAAAGAAAAAAATTGCTTTTACGACTTGATATATCTCAGAAATCGTCTTGTAAGTCAAGATTTAGGAGGCGCTTGATGTTGTGGCGGGTGTGGTGTTGGTTTTCGGGGGATCGGTGGATTGTATAAGATGAATCGATGATGCCTCAAAAATCCTGAAAATCTGCGTCATTAAACCGATTTTAGCGGCACCTGTCCTGTATGCCTTCAATCCGCAATTTATTGAATCCAGACATAGGCTAAGCGGAGTCGGGAATATGCGTCGTCATATGTCATTACTAATGCATACCAAATTCAACTTACGGCTATTCCCCGACACAATTGCGGAATTTTTCAGCTGTGAAGATAATTGATTAGCCTTGTCAGCTATTTTTGTTTTTGGTCTTATCAATATCCAGCGGCCAACGACAGCTCATTTCCATTGCCCGAGCCCTGGCAACCGACCCGGAATTGATCATATTTGACGGAGCCACATCTTATATTGACTCGGAAACCGAGAAAAAAATACAAAACGCCCTGTTTAACCTGACCAGACCGCTCCGCCACCATCATCGCCCACCGGTTGAGTACCGCCCGGATCGCGGACAACATCAACTTGCTGCATCATGGAAAAATCATCGAGACCGGCTCCCATTCGGACTTGATGGATAAAAAAGGGCTCTATTATCGCTTATATCAATTGCAGGGATGACTTGCGCCATATCCCCTGAATTTTGTTTAATAAATAAAAATGCAAGCTCCTGTGGTAATTGGATTCTTGACTCTATGGTGAGGTTGACGTATAAATTATCGAACATGATACGTCAAATTTATTTGGAGGTGAAATATGAATAGCAAACTGACATTAAGATTAGATGACAGTTTAATAAAATCAGCAAAAGAATACTCGGCTAAAACTGGCAAATCCGTCTCTCGTATTGTTTCG
>JALOPH010000209.1 GCA_025453995.1 Desulfobacterales bacterium | reverse complement strand
CTGAATGGCTTCCGGCATATCCACTCCTTCATAAACCCTGGCCGAAGATACAGTGACCATCATTAAAACGACCATCAGCGCAATGCATGTTTTCCTTAACATAAGACACCCCTTTTTTTGTTAATTAGCGTTTTTGGCAAACAACACTGTTAATTTTTTCTAACTTAACATAAATATATACTTTTGAACAGATTTTTTAATAAAAACTCATCAGCTCCTGATTGAGCCGATGAGTTCGCCGATATCTTTGATTTGACGCGTTTCCAAATATCCTTCAATGCCTTCAAGGATATCCAGGGTCGCCCTGGGATTGATGAAATTTGCCGTGCCCACCTGGACGGCCGTGGCGCCTGCAATAAAAAATTCAAGGGCGTCTTCAGCCGAGCATATCCCACCGATGCCGATGACCGGAACTTTAACCGCACGGGCCACCTGCCACACCATTCTCAGCGCCACCGGCTTGATGGCCGGTCCGGACAACCCTCCGGTAATATTGGCAAGTTTAGGCTTTCGGGTTTCGATGTCGATGAGCATGCCGGTGATGGTGTTGATGAGCGAAATTGAATCCGCTCCGGCGTCTTCGACGCTTTTGGCGATTTCGACAATATCGGTCACATTCGGAGAGAGTTTGACCATCAATGGTTTGGAGGTTTTTAACCTTACCGCGCGGACAACATCCGCAGCGGCCCGGCAGTCCACGCCGAATGCGATGCCGCCGGCTTTGACATTTGGACACGAAATATTAACCTCCATGCCGGAAATGCCGTCAACGTCTTGGATCCGATCCGCCAGCGCCGCGTATTCATCGATGGTGGTGCCATAGATGTTGACAAACACAGGAGTCTCAAAATCTTTTAATGCCGGAAGTTTACCAGTGATAAATGTTTCAATTCCGATGTTTTCCAGGCCGATGGCGTTTAGCATGCCAGAAGGAGTTTCAATGATTCGGGGTGGAGAATTCCCCTTAGAAGGCTTCAGAGAAAGCCCTTTGACGATAATGGCGCCGATCCGGTTCAGGTCAACGAAGCTTTCAAACTCCTTGCCATAGCCGAATGTGCCGGATGCCGTCATGACAGGATTATTCAGCGTGATGCCCCCGATATCCACTTTCAGATTTTTGGAAGTCATTGGTCTCGCTTTACCGCCTGAAAAGTTGTTAAATATCGGATAAAAATACCTTGACGAATATAATGTCCGACTATATGGATTTCCAGGTATAATAATAGATAAAATGACACGGGTCAACCAATAGAAACAATGAATCAACCACCGAATTCATCTCTTCGTGTATGCTTGTTAAGCTATCGAAGCAACCCCCATTGCGGCGGCCAGGGGGTATATGTCCGGAATCTCAGCAGGGCCCTTGCTGATTTGGGGCACAGGGTGGATGTCATTTCAGGGCCCCAATATCCGGTTTTGGATGATGACATCCGCCTGATCAAGCTCCCGAGCCTTGATCTATATAATCCCGAAGATCTTTTCCGCATGCCGAAGATGCATGAACTTCTCAATGCGATCAATTTCATTGAATGGTTCGGTATTTCCACCATGGGATTTTCAGAGCCCCTGACATTCGGCATGCGGGCAAATCGATATCTGAAACAGCACTTTCGCGATTATGACATTGTCCATGACAATCAGAGTCTTGCGTACGGCATCTGGGCGATCAAGCGCCGCGTTCCCACGGTGGCCACGATTCATCATCCCATAACGGTGGACAGGCGGCTCGAGGTTAATGCGGAAACAATTTTATGGAAAAAGCTTAAACATCTTCGCTGGTATTCCTTTATCCATATGCAAAAAACAGTCGCGAAAACAATTCCTCACATTATCACCGTATCCTCCTGCGCCCGGAAAGATATCAGCCGGGATTTCAACATCCCTTCGGACAGATTCTCCGTCATTCCCAACGGCATCAATACCGATCTTTTTTATCCCCTTCCTGACATCCAGCGCGAACAAAACCGTGTCATTGTGACCAACAGCGCGGACACGCCGCTCAAAGGCCTTTTCTTTCTGCTCCAGTCCATTGCCGAAATTTCAAAAATACGCGATATCCGTCTGATTGTCGTCGGGACACCCAAAAAGAACGGCCATGTGATCAATCTGATCAAAAAACTGGGTATAGGCCGGATCGTAAAATTTACCGGAAGAATCAGCAATGATGAATTCGTCCGCCAATATGCCCGGGCAGCGGTGGCCGTTGTGCCGTCCGTATATGAGGGATTCGGCCTGCCCGCAGGTGAGGCTATGGCCTGTGCGATACCGGTAATCAGCACCACGGGCGGCGCGCTGCCTGAGGTCGTGGGAGACGGCGGGATCCTGATTCCTCCCGCAGACCCGGCCGCATTGACCCGTGCTATTCTCGACGTTCTGGGCAACCCGGATCTGGCGCAGCGAATCGGCCAAGCCGGATTCCGGCGGGTTCAAAATCATCTTACTTGGAAGGCTGCCGCCCAGAAAACCGTCACTGTCTATCGCAGCGTGATCAATGGTAACCGTCGATTTTCAAAAAATTCAAATTAGGCCGGGCGACAGGATACTGGACATCGGCTGCGGCGACGGACGCCATGCAGGCGACCTTGCCCAGATGGACGGCCTGACCATTATCGCATCGGACAGAAACATCCATGACCTTGGCCTGATCAGAAATCGTACAGAATATTTAGAAGACTTAGACATCAGAGGCGACAGCCTGCTGGCCATGACCGCGGCCGACATCACCGCCCTGCCCTTCGAAGACAACTGCTTCGCGCATGTGATCTGCGCTGAAGTCATGGAACACATTGCCGATGACGCGGCGGCCGCCCGGGAACTCATTAGGGTTTTAAAACCCGGCGGCAATCTTGTTGTCAGCGTGCCGAGATTTTTCCCGGAGAAGATCTGCTGGATGTTGTCCGAAGATTATCATCACTCGGACGGCGGCCATATCCGCATCTACACCCGGAAACTCATTACCGATCTGTTTGAAAGCTTTGGCGTGAAACGCTGGTACTTTCATTTTGCCCACAGCCTGCACGCTCCCTACTGGTGGCTCAAATGCCTTCTGGGACTCAACCGCGAAGACGCACTTCCCGTAAAACTCTACAAGCGCTTTCTCACCTGGGATATCATGGAAAAACCCTGGATCACAAGGTATGCAGACCGTGTTTTAAACCCGGTGCTGGGGAAAAGCCTGGTTGTTTATTTTAAAAAAGATTGAAAGTTATAATTTAGAAAAGCTTGATTTCGAATATTATTTTTCGATTTCTTCCTTAACGATGAGGCCGATTTTTTCCAACGTATAAGGTTTCATGATAAATCTTCCCGCCCCCAATCTCTGAGCCTCCTTGACGCGGGCTGTCTCAGAATATCCACTTGCGATGACAGCTTTTTGTCTTGGATATAATTTCAGAATTTGTTTATATGTATCAAGGCCGTCCATACCGGGATCCATAATCATATCCAAAATGATTAAATCTACCGAACTATCTTGCAGATATTCAACTGCCGCTTCCCCGCTTGAAACAGTTTTAACAGAATAACAAATCGATGTTAATATTGAAGACACCAGTTCCCGCTGCTCTTTTACATCGTCAATGACCAAGATGGTCTGGCCATGGCCGCTGACGTCAGCAACAGAAAGAATACCCTTATCACGCGTCAATTCTTCATTGGTCAGCGGGAAATAAAGTGTGAAGGTTGATCCTTTACCTTCGGCGCTGTGGACATCAATATACCCATCGTGGTCTTTTACGGTTCCCCATACCACAGCCAGTCCTAATCCCGTGCCGCTTTTTCCCATCTTTTTCTTGGTATAAAAGGGCTCAAACATTCTCTTCATATCCTCGAAATTAATTCCTTTTCCGGAATCAGAAACTGCAAGGGTAACATAATTGCCTTCTTTAATATTTTCATACCCGCTGATCGGAACGTCAACATACCGGTTTGCCGTCGATATGATAATTTCACCCGATTCAACAATCGCCTCCGCCGAATTTGAAACCAAATTCATGATGACCTTTAACATATGGATAGGGGAACCCAGAATATTCAACAGCCCTGTGTCCAGATTGGTTTTTATTTCAATGCCCGGATAGAATGATTTCATTTTCTCGTATTCAGGGCTTTCGAGGTATTTTGTAATAATCGTATTTAAATTCAATACTTCATAATCGACAACGCCTCTCCTCGCCAGGGACAGCAAATCGCTCACGATAGCAGACGCCTTAAGTCCGGACTCATGAATCGCTGTAATAGGCTTTCTCAAAGGGCTTTCGGCAGGAAGCTGCATCAACAGCAACTCTGGATATCCAACAATGCCGGAAAGAACATTATTAAGATCATGCGCCACCCCTCCCGCAAGGGTTCCCATTGCCTCCATTTTCTCAGCATGGCGAAGCTTATTTTCAAGCTTGATGTTATACTCTTCCACCAGCTTATGGCGGGTAATGTCTGTAATAGTTCCCTCAATCTCAATGGGGCTGCCTGATTCATCACAGACATGACGACTGATTTCATGGACCCATCGCAAATTCCCGTCTTTTCGTATAATGCGATATTCCCGATCAAATGAATAGGCGGGCTCGCATCGATTCTCATCCTGTCCTGATAAATGTTTCAGATCATCGGGGAGAACCAGCTCTTGCCAATGAACAGCGCCAAGAAGGAACTCCTCATCCGTATAGCCTGTTATCCCTTCAACGGCGCCATGAAAAAAAACGGGCTTCCAGTTTTCAAATTCCGCTTTAAAGGCTATGCCCTGAAAATTTTCAACAAACGAACGATATCTTTCTTCGCTCTTCCGAAGGGCTTCCTCATATTTTTTCCGCTCGGAGATCTCTCGGGTGACTCCTAAAAGCGAGGTGGGCCGCATTTCCGGATCATAAATAAAACGGACGGACGATTCGGTCCAAACCGTTGAGCCGTCTTTGCGATATTGTTCCAACTCAAATGTCCGGGATTTTGATATATCTGGAGTTAGATTCGCCGCCGCCAATTCTTCATTCAGTATATGGGCGACATGCTCCAAAGATGATGGCGTTAAAACGTCTTGAAACCCAAGACTCATTGCTTCTTCCGGATCATAGCCGTAAATATTTAAGGATGAAGGACTGGTATATGAAAACCTCATGGTCCCCAAATCAAGCGTCCAAATATTGTCCGTAACATTGTCCGCCAGCAAACGGTATCTTTTTTCGCTTTCTTGAAGAGCTGCATTCGAATCTTCAAGGCGGCGCTGGATAATTTCACGGGTTTTTTCCATCACAAATGCCAGTAAATATATCGTTAAGTATGCTGGAATGAATCTGAACTTAAGGTAAACATTATAGGACGCAAATAAATCAAATATGGTTCCAAGAATAAAAATGATGCAGGCTGCCGTTAAAAATATCAGAGAAAAAACAGTCCCTCTCCTTCCGCCGAGCAAAAAGATCGCAATAAGCGGATATGTGAAAGACCACATATATGTGGTGTTGCCGAACCCTCCGTATGCGATAAGAAAAGAAAAAAAAGCGCCGGTTATTGTTGTGCCAATCAAACTGATAAAATGATAGTTCTTTGTTTTCCGCAGGTAGAGGAAGAAGCAGATCAATATAATAAAAAAAGAAAAATTGACTGAAGCCAGAATATAATCGCCAATGATAATCTCTAAAATGCCCAGTAGTGTTAGAAAAAAGCTTCCAAGAATCATCATAAGGTTCAGCAAAAACATCTTGCGAAGCGCCTCAAGATCATAATCTTTGGGGTCGCCGCTTGAGAAAATATTCCATAACCAGTGTTTCATTTGGATAAGCTTTTCTTGGGATCTATTGATCATCGCGGTTTGATTCCACTGCATGAAACGAAAGCCCTCTGAACATATTTTTCTTATCTCCGCTTGAGAACACCCAGAGTTTTTGTGCGCGGCATCTCCAGAAATCGCCCGTCAGCCAGCGCGGCCTGATACACCCGGTAGGGCGCCTGGCCTCCGTCTTGGGGGTTTTCAAAAAGGTCATGAATCATAAGGTACCCGCCGGAAAGGATATGTCCTGCCCATGACTCATAATCCATTCGGGCGGTCTCATCGGAATGCCCGCCGTCAATAAACACCAGACTCAACGGCGTCAGCCATCCGCGTGCCGCCACCACTGAAGGCGCGACAATGGGAACAATCGTATCTTCAAATTTTGCTTCGAATATCGTCCGGCGAAACAGTGGAAAGGTGTCCACCGAATTGTATTTGTGACTGTAGGTTTCCGGATCAAAATAGGCTTCTCCCGGCTGCTGTTCTTCAGATCCCCGATGATGGTCAATCGAATAGAGGATACTGCCGTTTACTTTACAGGCTGATCCTATATATACAGCTGACTTTCCGCAATAGCTCCCGATTTCAAGGCAAGGCCCGTTTCGGCTGGCTTCAAGGGCGGTCTCATACAGCCGGATCCCCTCTTCCCGGTCCAGGAACTGAGCGAGCCGGTCTGACGCCTGCGCATCGGATTGGTCACACGGTCCGCACGAAGCGGCCAACGCCTCGGCGT
>JALOPH010000208.1 GCA_025453995.1 Desulfobacterales bacterium | reverse complement strand
TGTTTGCCGGGATTTACACCAGGGGGGCAGGCATCGGGCCGGCCACGGCGTTTCTGTATTCCGGACCGGCCATTAATGTGCTGGCGATTGTGCAGACCGCCCGTGTCCTGGGATGGCAGCTGGGCGTGGCCCGGGCCGTCGGTGCGGTGATCTTTGCTATTCTAACCGGCCTGTTGATGGCGGTTATCTTTCGCAAAGACGATGCCGCCCGTACCGCGGGCAATTTTTATCTGCCCGATGAAGGCGAAAAGCAGAGATCACTAACCCAGGATACGCTTTATTTGCTGACCATGGTACTGATTCTTGTATTTGCCGCATTTGCCAAACCCGGACCGGAGGATGCGGTATTATGGAAATTCATTTTCTCCGCAAAATGGTATATCACCATCGGGCTGCTGGTTTTGCTGGCCTGGATGCTCAAATCCTGGTTTAAAAAAGACGAGCTCACGTCCTGGGTGGATGCCACCTGGGGGTTTATGAAACAGATATTTCCTTTGCTTGCCATCGGCGTGATTGCCGCCGGCTTTCTTCTGGGACGGCCGGGCCATCAGGCCCTGATCCCTGAAAAATACATCGCCATGCTGGTGGGCGGCAATTCCCTGTGGGCCAACCTGTTTGCATCCGTGGCCGGCGCGCTCATGTATTTTGCCACCCTGACCGAAGTGCCGATCCTCCAGGGACTGATCGGATCAGGCATGGGAAAAGGCCCTGCCCTGGCGTTGCTGCTGGCCGGCCCTGCGCTGTCCCTGCCCAACATGATCGTTATCGGCGGCGTGTTGGGCGTTAAAAAAACAGCGGCTTTTGTCGGCATCATTGTGATCATGTCCACTGTGGCGGGGATATTTTACGGCATGATCGCCGGATAACGGAGAAAATAAAATGGCCCATAACGTAAAGCAGATACGCATCGGTAAACACGATTTCGGCATCATCGGGTTAACCGAGGCCATTGAAGCGATGACTGGTGATTATAAAGACGCAGGTGATGAAGCCATTGCCGAAGCGCTGGTTCAAAAACTTTCAAAGGATAATTACATTCCTTCCAATGTGAGGGACAACTACAAGCAGGCATTTCTGCGAGAATATAAAAAACATCTCAATCTTCCCATGACAGAATCAGAGGAAGACGCCGAGGACCTGGTTGTCACCGTGGTGGGCCCCGGCTGCACCTACTGCGACAACCTGGGCTTGACGGTCATGTCGGCCCTTTCCGAACTCAACATGGCCGCCCGGGTGGAGCATGTCCGCGACCCGAAAGAGATCGGCCGCATGGGGATCATGGGAACTCCGGCGATTCTGATCAACAAGGATGTGAAATGGGTCGGTTCCGTTCCGACCAAAACACAGATCATGGAATGGCTAAAACCGTTTCAAAAAAAATAAACACAGGAGGATTTTATGGATATTAAAGTATTGGGACCCGGATGCCCCAAATGCAAACAGACCGATACCATTGTCAGGGAAGCGGTGGCCGAATCCGGCGTTTGCGCCAATGTGGAAAAAGTGACGGATGTGATGCAGATCGCCCAGTACGGCGTTTTCGGCACCCCGGCGGTGGTCGTAGACGGCCAGGTGAAATGCGTGGGGAAAATCCCTAAAAAGGAAGACGTGATTGCCTGGATTAAGAAATAAATCTGAGGCCTTATGACTCAAAATTGCTGTGAAGGTTCAAGCAATATTTCCGTTTAACTGATTAAATCCCTCCCGGCCTCCCTTTGAAAATGGAGGAGAAAGATATGGTTCTTACAAGGGAAGGTGTAATATAGGCTTCCCGCTATGCAAAAGGGGATTGAAGGCATGGCCGTCAGGCTAAGCCCAGCCAAGGACCGGAATGGTTTTTAAATTTACAATTCACAATTAACAATTGGCTATTCACAATTGGTTTTTGTCTTACTTACTTATGGAAAAACATTGTCAATTGTGAATTGAAAATTGTCAATTGATAATGAATACCCAAGAAATCCAACTTAGCCTGACGGCTATGGGATTGAGGGGGATTTCAAGTGGAAAAAACATCAGCCTATTTTTTCGATAAACACTTATGGGGGCTTCTTAAACCATGTTGCTCAATAACTATACCCAAAAAATATTCCGGCCCGAATGCAATCCGAGCTTTGAATCCGTGCATTGCATCGCGACTCTGGACGAAGATATTTCCGAAGCCCTGCCTTTTCTGAACGCTGAACTGGGCGGGACCCAGTACTATAAAGATCCGCCCACGGTGATGTTTCATGTGTATGGCAAAATCATCAAGGTCAGCGGCCGGGAAATCGCGGTTAATGCTTTACAAGACGAAGCTGAAGCGGATAAAATCATTACCTGGTTGAAAAACGAAATCAACCGTGTCTGGGAAAACAGAGAGCACATTACACCGAGTGAAACAACCCCGGAAAAACCCAAACTCATTGAAATTCTAAAACTCCTTCCCAAAACCAACTGCAAAAAATGCGGGCTTGCCACCTGCATGGTGTTTGCCGCCCAGGTCATGGAAGGCGGACGTGGGGCGGGAGATTGTCCTGAATTGTCTTCGGAACAGCGCCTAAAACTTGAAGATTATCTTTCTCAATTTCAATTACATACCCTTTGAATCATAAAGTTGCCTGAATATCTTTTTAAAGGAAAACAATATAATTGATCAAGGAGCATACTCCCAATGAAAAATGAAGTGAATGTCATCAATGACCGCAAAATGACCAGCATATTCGAACGGTTTCTGACCGTCTGGGTGCTGTTGTGCATTGTCGCCGGGATTATCCTTGGAAAAGTCGCGCCGGGTGTGGCGAAATACTTGGACAGCCTGGCGATATTTGTCAACGGTGCGCCTGTTGTGTCGATTCCCATCGCCATCTGCCTCTTTTTCATGATGTATCCTATTATGGTCAAAATCGATTTCGCCGAAGTCATAAAAGCCGGAAAAAGCGGAAAACCGGTATTTTTGACTTTGTTTATCAACTGGTGCATTAAACCGTTCACCATGTACGCCATTGCTATTTTCTTTTTAGGCGTTCTGTTTAAAGGTTTCATTGGCGCAGATGCCATTGATCTGGTGAAGATGCCGTTTGGTCTGGATTTGCCCGTTGGCGCTAACCACGGCGCCGGCACTGTTGTGATGGCCGACGGCATAAAAATGCTTCAGGTTCCCCTGTGGCGAAGCTATCTGGCCGGCTGCATCCTTCTGGGAATTGCGCCCTGCACGGCCATGGTGCTGGTCTGGGGGTATCTGTCCCGGGGCAACGATGGCCTGACGCTGGTGATGGTGGCCATCAACTCGTTGACCATGCTCGTGCTCTATGGTGTGATGGGCGGATTTCTTCTGGGCGTAGGCCGGCTTCCGGTGCCCTGGCAGGCGTTGCTGCTCTCCATTGCCATTTATGTGGCCTTGCCCCTGGTGGCGGGTTATTTGTCCCGAAAATGGATCATCAACGCCAAAGGCGAGAAATGGTTTAAGGAAAAATTTCTGCATGTCTTAACACCGGTCACCATTGTTGCGCTGCTGATCACCCTCGTATTGCTGTTTTCTTTCAAAGGGGAAGTGATTCTGGGCAATCCCCTGACCATTGTCTGGATTGCCGTGCCGCTGTTTATTCAGACCATGCTGATTTTCTGGCTGGGGTATGGCATCGCCCGGATCATCAAACTCCGATATATTGATGCGGCACCGGCAGCCATGATCGGCGCTTCCAATCATTTTGAGGTCGCCATCGCCACGGCCACCATGCTCTTTGGGCTCTCTTCGGGCGCAGCCTTGGCCACGGTCGTGGGTGTTCTGATTGAAGTGCCGGTGATGCTCATGCTGGTTAAAATTTGTCTGCGATCCCGACATTGGTTTCATGAAACTTAATCGCTGTTCAGACGGCGGCTTTAAGTGGTTACAATATATTTAACTTTAAGGAGAATAGTTATATGGAGTTTTTTCACAAACGGTTTTATCTTTTCTTCTGTCTTATGCTTTTTATTTGTGCATTCACCCTCCCGGCTGTTTCTGCATCCGAAAACGCCGAAGGCGCGGCAACAGAAACCCCAAAACCATCCCATTATCTGGTTGCCACGTATTTTCATACCACGATGCGCTGCCCGACATGCCATAAAATTGAAAATTATTCTGCCGAATCCATTCAAAATAATTTTGCTGAAGAATTAAAAAACGGCACGCTGGTCTGGCGGGCCGTCAATGTGGATGAACCGGAAAATCAGCATTTCATAAAAGATTACAACCTATATTCAAAGCATCTGATAATTTCTGAAATCAAAGATGGTAAAGAAATCCGATGGAAGGACCTTGAAAAGGTATGGACCAATGTGCGCAGCGAGGAAAAATTCGAGCAATATGTAGTATCTGAAATCAAAGACTGGATGAAGGACAACTAATCATGGAATTTGGCCCTGGGCAAATATTTTCTGTTATATGGCTCGGCATCCTGACCTCGATCAGCCCTTGCCCCCTGGCGACCAATATTGCCGCCACCACTTATATCGGCAGGCAAATCGATTCAAGGTATGCGACGGTTTTTGCCGCCCTGGCCTATACTTTTGGCCGGACGTTTTCTTATATGATCCTCAGCATCCTGATCGTGGCCGGGCTGATTTCCATTCCGGGGGTGTCTTTTTTCCTTCAAAATCACATGAACCAGATTCTCGGGCCGGTGTTGCTGATCACGGGGCTTTTTATTCTGGATCTGATCCCCCTGAGGCTTCCCAATTTTGCATTGAACGCCGGCATGCTCCAGAAACTTGGCGACAGCGGATTTATGGGGGCTGTTGCGCTTGGTTTTTTGTTCGCCCTTTCGTTCTGCCCGGTGTCTGCGGCGCTGTTTTTCGGCAGCGTGATCCCCCTGGCGCTGAAATTTCAATCCCGGCTCATATTGCCTTTTTTTTACGGCATCGGGACCGCGGCCCCGGTGATTCTTTTTGCTATGATCATCGCTTACAGCAGCAGGCTTGCCGGGCAATTTTTCAAGCGTCTCGCCCTGGTCGAACGCTGGCTCAGGCGTATTACCGGCGTTATTTTTATCTTGATTGGAATTTATTTTTGCCTCAAATATAATTTTCTGATTATTAATTTTTAAAATGAAAGGATTATCAGGATGAAAACAAACAAAACCATCATCTTTGGGGCATTTGCTTTAATTTTTTTACAGACCCTTTTTTGTTTTGCTCAAGAGGATGCGAAGATTCCAATCGCAGTGCTTGCGGAAAAAGTTTACAAACTGGACAATGTCATTGAGGGGACTTTGGTCACCCATGATTTTATCCTTAAAAACCAGGGAACCGCAGATCTGGTCATTGAAAAAGTGGAATCCGGGTGAGGGTGCACGTCTGCTTCCAGCGTGAAGCAGATCCCTCCCGGTGGCGAGGGAAAAATCACCGCAAGTTTTAACACTGATGGCTATAGCGGCAAACCCCTTTTTCAGACTATAGACATTTATACCAATGATCCTGCTCGCCCGAAATTGGAAGTTTCTTTTCAGGGCACTGTTGAAAGATTCGCGAATATCAACCCCCAAAAAGTGAGATTAAGCGGCAAGTCAAACAACCCCATAGCAAGCGAAGTGAGCATCGCTCCCTTGCCTAAATACCCTTTTAAAATTGTCAAACATGAGGTTAAAGAAGGGCTTTATATAAGTTATCAATTTGAAGAAAAAACCGAAAACGGGACCACAACCTATCTCATCAAAATCGAAAACACAAAAAAAGACCCGGGTCTATACAAGGATGTCATCCTGTTAAAAACAGACAGCAGCATTCGCCCGGAGATTCAGATTCCTATAACAGGAAATATTGTTAAGTAAACCGGGCATCCAATCAATGTCGCGCTGATCATGAGTTCATTTATGGCGCTTTCACGGAGGAACAATTGCTATAGATGGAATATCCGTATGCCGGTAAAGCCAATCCTGTTTTTCTAAAAGCCCTTATCTGATAGGCGTATTCTTTGCCGGATGTGCGCCATTTATCCGTCCAGGTTTTTTGATTGGCGGCAAGTGTGGCGACTTTGGTCCATTTTGCCGCTGATTCGCATTTGCCGGTTTTACGGTAAATCTCAAACCCGGTCTCATTGCTGCTCTTATCAGCCCATGTCAGTTTTATTGCGCCGACGTCTGTTCCTGGCGAGGCTTTCAGATTTATGGGTGAATACTGGACCGTCGCGGAAAAGGTTGAAGGTGAATTGCCTGAATCATTAAATGCCAATATATAATATTGATAGAGGATTGTTGATGGATTGTTCTCGGCTGTATCGTCGATAAAAGTTTTTACATTGGGTTCGGTGGTTATCAGCCATTCCCATTTTTTTGCACCGGCTTTACGATAGATCTCAAATCCGCTCTCGTTTGTAGCATTATCCTTCCAGGTCAGTTTAATTTGGCTGGACGATGTGGCGGTTGCCTTTAGGTTGGTCGGTGAAGGCGGAGTGCCGGATGCGGCTGTCTTTACCGAAGCACAGTTGGAATAGTCTGAATTGGTCCAGTAGCCTCTATGCGCCCTGGCCCTGAACGCATAGGTTGTGTTAGGATCAAGCCCTGAA
>JALOPH010000207.1 GCA_025453995.1 Desulfobacterales bacterium | reverse complement strand
TTCCGATTATATCGGTAAAAATTTTGATTTGACCATTTCCTTATATAAAGAAATGGGGATGTCTGACGACAATCTCCGGGTCATCCTGGAGTCGCGGGATGAGATCCTGCGAATTTTGGCGCGCATCGTTCCCGGCATGTTTGCAGCAGGCCTTCTGTTTACGGCATGGATGAATTACCTGCTGGCTATGGCGATGCTTAAAAAAAAGAATATTCAGGTATCGGCCGCCGCATAGTTAAATACCTGGAATGCGCCTGAACAGTTGGTATGGGGAATCATAGGCGCCTTTGCGCTGCTCCTGATACCGATTCATGCTCTGAGAATAGCCGGATTGAACGGATTGATCATTTTCATGACCATTTATTTTTTTCAGGGCATAGCCGTTGTGTCGTTCTATCTTGAAAAAAAGAAAATACCGATGCCGTTGAGAATAGTTTTCTACGGACTGATCGGTATTCAACAGATACTGGCCCTGATAGTGGTCTGTCTGGGTTTTTTTGATGTATGGATTAATTTCAGACGTATTGGGATCAACAACAAACATTAATAAATGTCCGCCTTGTGTCATTATTAGTCAGCAAACGGGCGTTTATGCTTGCGGAGGGTTTATAAATGAAAGTGCTATTGAAAGAAACCATTGATTCATTGGGAATCATCGGGTCCGAAGTCACCGTAAAAAAGGGATACGCCCGGAATTATCTGATTCCCCGGGGAAAAGCCGTTTATTCAACGGACCAGAACCGAAGGATTTTTGAACAGGAAAAAACAAAACTGGATCTCCAGATCGCCAAAGAAATGGAACTGGCTGAAGAAATGGCCAAGAGAATTGAAGGCGTTGAAGTCAAGATCGCTGCCAGAGTTGCTGAAGAAGGCAGGCTCTATGGATCGGTGACTGTTCGTGAAATCGCCGATGCGCTTTCCGCTATTGGCATTGAAGTTCAGAAACGGATGATCCTGCTGACGGAAGCCATCAAAAATATCGGAACCTATAAGGTTCCTATCCGTGTATACAAAGGAATCAAGCCGGAAATCACGGTTGTGATTGAACCGGAATTATAAGCGGGCCCCGCGGGGCCTGCCTCAACATTTAACAGGCATCCTTTCATAGGGATCATGGGAGATACAACGGTTCAATTTACCAGGGAAATGCCGTTAAACAAGCTTCCCCCCCAAAACATTGACGCTGAAGAGTCGATTATCAGCGCCATTCTTCTGGACAACCATACTCTTTTAGACATTCTTGACATCCTTGTCCCCGAGGATTTTTACAAGAATGCCCATCAGAAAATATTTGCGGGCATGGCGGAGCTTTTTCAAAAAAGCGAGCCGGTGGATCTGGTGACCCTGGCCGAATACCTTCGTAACAAGAATCAGCTTGATGATATCGGCGGCGCCGTCTACCTGGCCAGACTGGTGGACACCGCGCCCGTTCCGGCCAATGCAAAGCATTATGCCAAAATCATTAAGGAGAAGGCGTCGCTGCGTAAAATGATCACCGCTGCGGCCGATATCACCAACCGCTGCTTTGATTACAGCGCAGATGTTGAAGAAGTCATCGATTATGCTGAAAGCGTCGTGTTTGAAATCGCTGAAAGCAAAACCAAGCCCTCCTATTTCCCCATCAGCAAAATCATTGAAACCAATATCGACGCCCTGGTGGAAAGGCGCGGCAATAAAGCCCTGATCAGCGGCGTGCCCACGGGATTTAAAAAACTCGATACGCTGACATCCGGCTTTCAGAAGTCAGACCTGATTATCATCGCGGCGCGGCCGGGGATGGGGAAAACCGCCCTGGCATTGAACTTTGCCAGAAACGCGGCGGTAGAAGCGGAAATCCCGATTGCTTTTTTTTCGTTGGAAATGTCCAAAGAACAATTATCCATGAGGCTTTTATGCGCAGAGGCCCGGATTGATTCCGCCCGCCTGCGGGACGGGTTTTTCACCGATGAAGACTGGCAGAAGCTGACCGAAGCCGCCGATGTCCTCACGAATGCGCCGATTTACATCGACGACTCCCCGGATCTCTCTTCCCTGGAAATCAAAACAAAGTCCAGGCGCCTCAAAATTGAAAAAAATATCGGCCTGATCGTCATTGACTATCTCCAGCTGATGAAATCCCGAATCCGGATGGAGCGGCGGGATCTTGAAATTTCGGAAATGTCAAGAACCCTAAAAGGCTTGGCCAAGGAGCTCAACATCCCGATTATCGCGCTGTCACAGTTGAACCGAAAGGTTGAAGAACGGGGGGACAAACGCCCACAGCTTTCGGATTTAAGGGAATCCGGCGCGCTGGAACAGGATGCCGATATCGTGATGTTTATTTATCGGGATGAAATATACAACAAGGAAGAAAACAACCCCAGCAAGGGGATCGCTGAAGTGATTGTCGCCAAACAGCGAAACGGGCCCCTGGGCATGCAGCATTTAAGATTCATGGATGCCTACACGCGATTTGAAAACCTGGCCTACGGCTATGAAGACTTCGTTCCTTCCCTGTCGGACCGGACGGATTTACAATAACAAAAATATATTCATCGCCTGTCAGGATTCACACTGACCATACATGAAAAAAATCTTCGGCAACACCAACGGGCTTAAGGCAGCCCAGATCAGAACCCTTGAAAATCTTTATCACTTCAAAACTCCGCCTGAACTGATTGCATCCCCCCAGATGATTGATCAGATCTGCGGGCTATCCCATGAAACCAATCGACAAGTCGGCATACTGATCCACCGCACCGGAAGGGTCACCGCCGTGATCATCGGCGACCACAAGGGGATCATGATCCCGGACACCAGTGAGTACAAGACCCCGCCCGGCCGCTTGAA
This sequence comes from Desulfobacterales bacterium, assembly GCA_025453995.1. Lineage (GTDB taxonomy): Bacteria > Desulfobacterota > Desulfobacteria > Desulfobacterales > Desulfosalsimonadaceae > JALOPH01. The sequence continues at coordinate 3,739 of JALOPH010000207.1, read as the reverse complement.
AGGACTAAGATGCGTCCATACGCACATGAAAAACGAACCCCTCTCACATGATGATCTAACTGACTTAACCCTTCTGAGACTGGACCTCATGGCTGCCGTCACATTGACTCCGGACGGAAAGCCCGATCAGCTTCATATGGCACATATTTTGCCTAATCCGTCGGAAAAGCATTATTACCAGGTTCACCCGCCCGCTGCTCCTGACGGCATGGACATTCAATGCGCGGATTTGATCAAATCCATAGAATCTGAACTTCTTAAAATCAGCGCGCTCTATGATGTGGAGACCGGTGTGGAACGGGCCATTCTCATCAGCGTGACCACCGCCCCGAAGTTCAAGGCCGAAGCATCGCTCAGGGAACTCGACCAGCTTGCCCGATCCTGCGGGATTCATGTCATCGAGACGCTCATCCAGCATCGCAAGGAATTGGATTCTCGGTTCCTCATGGGCAAAGGAAAGCTTGGCGACTTAACCTTGCTGGCCATGCAGAAAGGGACTTCCCTCATCATATTCGACCAGGAATTAAATCCCTCCCAAATCCGAAGCATTACAGATAAAATCGATTTAAAGGTCATTGATCGGACCCAGCTGATTTTGGATATTTTCGCCCAGCGCGCCCAGAGCCGGGAAGGCAAGCTTCAAGTGGAGCTTGCCCAGCTCAAATATCTACTTCCCCGGCTGATCACCAAAAACACCGCCATGTCCCGCCTGACCGGCGGCATCGGGGGCCGTGGACCGGGTGAAACAAAACTTGAAATCAACCGCAGGCGGGCCCATGAACGCATCGCAAAAATTGAAAAAGAACTGGAAAATGTAAAAAAGCAGCGACGGGTTCAAAAATCAAAACGGGATAAAAAAGGCCTGCCCGTCATCTCCATTATCGGATACACCAATGCCGGGAAATCAACCCTTCTGAACACCTTGACAAAAAGCGATGTGCTGGCCGAAGATCGCCTGTTTGCGACGCTTGATCCTTCCAGCCGACGGATCAGATTCCCAAAAGAAACGGAAGTCATCATCACCGACACCGTCGGTTTTATCCGGGACCTGCCCAGAGAATTAAAAGTTGCGTTCAGGGCCACCCTTGAAGAGCTTGAAAGCGCTGATCTTTTGATCCACGTTATTGACGCCAGCAACCCGGATCACCCGTCGCAGGTGGAATCCGTCAATAAAATCCTTGAAGAACTGGAACTTCATAGAATTCAATGCATTAAGGCAGTAAATAAGATTGACCAGGTTGATCCTGAAAGCCTGGGTCTGATCCTGGCCTCAACCGGCGGCATTCCCATCTCCGCTAACGATGCCCGGACGCTTTTTCCTTTGATTGATCAAATGGAACGACTCATCGAACCTTCAGCAGGCCTTGCTGTCCATCCGGATAACCAATATTGAAATCCTCTTGGCGGCATTGTCCATCCAGCCACATTATATATTGACGCATTCGCCGGGTTTGATGTAAAGGGAGGGCATGCAATTGGATTTAACGTATGTAAACAATGTCGCTATCGGCGCGGCGTATGCCGGAGCGACGATATTGAATCATTTTTTAGGGAAGCTGACTTCGGTTCAAAAAAAAGGCCCGTCGGATCTGGTGACGGAGGCTGACATTGAATCTGAAAAGAAGATCATCGAAACCCTGCGTTATAGATTTCCGGACCATCAGATCCTTGCGGAAGAAAGCGGACTGAGCCGAGCCGGCGAATCAGGCTGCCTGTGGATTATCGACCCCTTGGACGGCACAACCAATTTTGCGCATCAACTGCCTTTTTTTTCTATTTCCATTGCGTTTGCATTCAATGGAGAACTGCTCGCGGGGGTTGTCTTGAATCCGGTTTCCGGCGAATTATTTTCCGCTGTTAAAGATAAGGGAGCGACCTTAAACGGTCATAAAATCCAGGTAACCAACCAGGAAAAAATTTCGGAAAGTCTTCTGGTGACAGGATTCCCTTATAATAATAGGGAAGACCTCAAGCCCCTGATGATCCGATTTGAAAATTGCCTGAAAGCCGCAAGGGGAATTCGGCGTCTTGGGTCTGCTGCCCTTGACCTTTGCTTTGTTGCCTGCGGACGGTTTGACGGATTCTGGGAAGAGAATTTAAAACCATGGGATACGGCAGCCGGCATGGTGATCGCGCGGGAAGCCGGCGCGAAAGTAACCGATTTTTCTGGCGCAGACTATGCATTGGATATGAAGGAAATCCTGGCCACCAACGGCCTTATACATAGAGATATGGAAATATTAATGGGGATATGAATTCAGTGATCAAAGAATTTCTGAAATCCAGGATACTGGATAATTATGTTGAATGCTACGGCGACTTCGATCTGTCGGATATCATTTGCCGTAAGCATTGCGCCCTGCGCCTCCGCTGCGCAATAGAGCAGAAAGAACAATTCCGCATTGAACAGATTGAAGACCTGCTGACGGTCGATGAAATAGCTTTAACAGTGCAATAGGGTTGTATATTAAGAGAGCTACATGCGCATTTTCCCAGGATTTAATATGCCTGAAGGGTCAAATGCTTTTTTGATTCTTTTCATCAGCGCCAGTGAGTCGGAGCTGATTTCCTTCTCCAGGTAGGGCGCCTTGGAAATTCCAACCCCGTGCTCACCAGAAATGGTTCCTCCAAGTTCTAATGTGAAATCAAACAGTTCTTCCACCGCCCGCGTTGCTTTTTGAAGCTGGCTGGGATTCTTCTTATCCAGCATGATGTTAAAATGAATATTGCCATCCCCCGCATGCCCGAAGCTGACCATTGTGAGGCCTGTGTCCCGGCTTAATGCTTTAATTTTTTCGACCATGGCCGGTATCCGGCTTCGAGGCACAACAATGTCTTCATTGATTTTATGCGGGCCATATTTGAAAAGAGCCGGAGAAACGGATTTTCGGGCTTTCCATAACGCATCGATCGCTTCCTGAGTGTCAGCTGTCTCAACCCGGGCGGCCCCCATGTCCCTGCATAATGAGGCCACGCGGCGGGCGGTTTTTTCCGTCTCTTCAACAGTTCCATCCATTTCAATAATGAGCAGCGCATCGGCTTCAACCGGAAGGCCGGAATCCGCATATTCCTCTGCGCACCTGATTGAAGCGTTGTCCATGAACTCTATCACCCTGGGGATGATTCCCCGGCGGATAATTTCAGACACCGTTTGGGCCGCTGCCGCCATCTGGTCGTAAACAGCGGTCAGCGTCCGGACCGACTCCGGCCGGGGGAGCAGCCGCAGCGTAATTTCCGTTACCACACCCAAAGTCCCCTCGGATCCGACAATCAGCCGGGTCAGATCATATCCGACCACGCCTTTTGCCGTCTGGACGCCTGTACGGATAATCTCTCCTGTGGCTAAAACCACCTGCAAGCCAAGAACATAATCACGGGTTACGCCATATTTGACGGCTTTAGGACCGCCTGCGCATTCGGCCACGTTTCCCCCGAGGGAAGAAAAGTCCGAGCTGGAAGGATCCGGCGGATAAAACATCCCTTCCTTTTCAACCGCTTTTTGAAAAACGCCTGTAATGACACCCGGCTCAACAACGCCGATCAGATTATCCCTGTCGATTTTTAAAATTCTGTTCATCCGGGTCATCACCAGAACCACACCGCCGTTAACAGGAACAGAACCTCCGGTCATACCCGAACCTGAACCCCTGGGGGTCACGCTAAATTGAAATTGATTGGCCAGTTTTAAAATGTCAGAGATTTCCTGTGCGGTTCCAGGAAAAACCACTACATCCGGAAA
>JALOPH010000206.1 GCA_025453995.1 Desulfobacterales bacterium | reverse complement strand
GTTGATGGATATTTCGCCCAATCAGCTGGTCAGCGCGTCCGCTTCGCTGATCCCTTTTCTGGAAAACGATGATGCCAACCGGGCGTTGATGGGGTCCAATATGATGCGCCAGGCCGTCCCGCTGCTCAACAGCAGTTCGCCGCTGGTGGGCACCGGCATTGAAGGGGTGGTTGCCAGGGATTCAGGTGTCACCGTTGTCGCCAAACGTGATGGCCGGGTGGTGGATGTGGATGCCGCCCGTATCGTGTTAAAGCATTCTCCGTCCAGTGATCCGGCGGAAAAGGACGTCACGATTTATAATTTGTCAAAATTCATACGATCCAACCAGAACACCTGTTTCAACCACCGGCCCATTGTCCGGAAAGGTCAGGAGGTCAAAGCCGGGGAAATCATTGCCGACGGGCCTGCCACGGACCAGGGTGAACTGTCACTGGGGAAGAATGTGGTTGTCGCCTTTATGCCCTGGGGCGGGTACAACTTTGAAGATTCCATCCTGGTCAGTGAACGGCTTGTCAAAGACGGGACGTTTACTTCCGTGCATATTGAAGAGTTTGAAGTTCTGGCCAGGGACACCAAACTCGGTAAAGAGGAGATCACCCGGGACATTCCCAATGTGGGCGAGGAGGCGTTAAAAGACCTGGACGAATGCGGCATCATCCGCCTGGGCGCCGAGGTCGGCCCCGGTGATATTCTGGTGGGGAAAGTCACGCCAAAAGGGGAAACCCAGTTGTCTCCTGAAGAAAAACTGTTGCGGGCGATATTCGGGGAAAAAGCCGGAGACGTCAAGGATACGTCCCTGAGGGTCCCGCCCGGAGAAAGCGGCATCGTCATTGACGCCAGGGTCTTTTCCCGGCGGGGCGTGGAAAAGGATGACCGGTCACGCTCCATCGAGGATGAAGAGATCGCCCTTCTGGAAAAAGACAGGGACGATGAGCTCAAGGTCATTGAGGAAATGGCCAAAAACGAGATTGCAATCTTGATCACAGGAAAGCAATGCGCCGAGGATTTAAAAGAAGGAAAGAAAGTGTTGATCCCCAAAGACACACGGATTGATCAACAGCGGATCGATAAAATACCGGTGATCAAGTTCGACGGCATTGATTTGAAGGATTCCAAAACCGCAGAAAAGGTCAATGAAGTCGTGCTGAGGTTCAAGGAGCAATCACATTTGGCCAGAAGAGCCTTTGAGGAGCAGGTCGCCGCATTTGAGAAAGGGGACGACCTGCCCCCCGGTGTGATTAAAATGGCCGTCATGGGAACAAGGGTGTTGTTTCTCGGATACTCCCTGAAGAAGATCTTCCTTATTTTGAAGATGGCCGTTCTGTCGATATGGTGCTCAACCCCCTGGGTGTTCCGTCGCGCATGAACGTCGGCCAGATTCTGGAGATTCATCTGGGCATGGCGGCCAAGGGCCTGGGCGACCAAATCAATGATCTTCTGGAACAGCAGAAAATCAAAGAGCTCAGGAAAAAATTCAAAAATATTTTCACCGACTCGGGCGAACGTTCCATAATGAACAAGATGACCGATGAAGAGCTTGAAGTGTTTGCCCAGCAATATACCGATGGCGTTCATATGAACACGCCTGTTTTTGACGGCGCCAAAGAGGAGGAGATCAAGTCCCTGCTGGTTGAGGCCGGGTATAACAGAACCGGACAGGCAACGCTGTTTGACGGCCGCACCGGCGAGCCTTTCCACGGGAAAATCACCGTGGGCGCGATGTATATGCTGAAACTGCATCATCTTGTGGACGACAAACTTCATGCACGCTCCATCGGTCCCTATTCACTGGTAACACAGCAGCCGCTGGGCGGCAAAGCCCAGTTCGGCGGACAACGCCTCGGCGAGATGGAAGTCTGGGCAATGGAAGCTTACGGCGCTGCTTACGCGCTTCAGGAATTTTTAACCGTCAAATCCGATGACATGGCCGGCAGGACCCGGATGTATGAGAAGATTGTCAAGGGGCAGAATGTGTTTGAGCCCGGTCTGCCTGAATCATTTAGGGTGTTGACTAAAGAACTTCAGAGTCTGGGTCTGGACGTAAACCTTATTGAGGAAAAAGAGTAAGGAGATCATATTGGAAACTCTATATGATTTTTTCTTAAAACCTACCAATCCGAGGCTTTACAAGGGCGTTAAAGTTGCCCTTGCTTCTCCTGAGTTGATCCGCAGCTGGTCCCACGGGGAGATCAAAAAGCCTGAAACCATTAACTACCGGACATTCAAGCCCGAGAGGGACGGGCTTTTCTGCGCCAAAATTTTCGGCCCCACAAAGGATTATGAATGCAACTGCGGTAAATACAAGCGGATGAAACACAGGGGCGTCATCTGCGAAAAGTGCGGCGTTGAAGTCATTCAGTCCAAAGTCCGACGGGACCGCATGGCCCATATCGACCTGGCGACGCCGGTGTCGCACATATGGTTTTTAAAGAGCCTTCCGAGTAAAATCGGAAACTTGTTGGATTTAACATTAAAGTCCCTGGAAAAAGTCATTTATTTCGACAATTACATTGTTCTGGATCCCAAAGAAACGGGATTGACCAAATTCCAGCTGCTCACCGAGGATAAGTATCGCGAAGCCCTCGAGCTTTATGGGAAGAATTTTGATGCAGCCATTGGCGCCGAAGCTATCCGGAGCCTTCTGAACCAGATGGATATTGAAAGCCTGTATCAGGAACTCCGGGTTGAGCTTCAGAATACAACATCGGACGCCAAACGAAAAAAACTTGCCAAGCGGCTCAAAGTGGTGGATGCATTCCGGCAATCCGGACTGGACCCCATCTGGATGATCATGGAAGCCATTCCGGTGCTGCCGCCGGAGCTTCGTCCGCTGGTGCCCCTGGAAGGCGGACGATTTGCGACGTCAGATCTAAACGATCTTTACCGCAGGGTTATCAACAGAAACAACCGGCTAAAGCGCCTGATGGATTTAAAGGCGCCGGATATCATTGTGAGAAATGAGAAGCGGATGCTTCAGGAGGCCGTTGACGTGCTCATCGACAATGGCCGCCAGGGGCGCGTGGTGACAGGCTCCAACAAGCGGCCGCTGAAATCCCTCAGCGAGACATTGAAAGGAAAGCAGGGGCGTTTCCGGCAGAACCTTCTGGGAAAACGCGTGGATTACTCGGGAAGAAGCGTGATCACCATCGGCCCGAATCTTAGGCTTCACCAGTGCGGTCTGCCAAAGCTCATGGCGCTGGAGCTTTTTAAGCCTTTTATTTATCATCGTTTGGAGAAAAAAGGCATTGTTTCCAATGTCAAGAGCGCTAAAAAATGGGTGGAAAAGAAAGGCCCGGAAGTATGGGATACGCTCGATGAGGTGGTCAAGGAATATCCCATTCTGTTAAACCGCGCGCCCACTCTTCACCGTTTGGGAATCCAGGCGTTTGAGCCGGTGCTGATTGAAGGCAAGGCGATCCAGCTTCATCCCCTTGTCTGCACGGCGTTTAACGCGGATTTTGACGGTGACCAGATGGCCGTTCACATCCCTCTCTCCCTGGAAGCGCAGATCGAGGCAAGGGTGCTGATGCTGGCATCCAATAATATCCTGTCTCCGGCAAACGGCACTCCGATTATTGTCCCCACCCAGGATATCGTTCTCGGCATATACTATATGACGCTCGGCGTATCCGGTGTTCAGGGCGAGGGAATGTCTTTTGCCGACGCCGATGAAGTGCGGGTGGCATATGACTCAGGAGCCGTGGACCTTCACGCAAAGATCAAGGTGCGTATTTATGGAAAAAGATACGATTCGACCGTCGGGAGAATTCTTTTGTGGGAGATGATACCCAAAGGCGCGAGTTATATTTTGCGTCACCTGATGGTTTCAAGCGAGGATGCCTTGAAGGATGTGCAGGGACAGCTTGCCAAAGGCATGTCTTTCAAGGAACTGGTCATTGCCCGCTCGGAAGCGTTTGACAGAACTTATAACGGAAATATCGGTCTGCTTGAAAAAGACGAATTCAAGGAGATTTTCCAGATCGATGATTCGGTTGCGGAAGCGGTCTATACGCTGAAGGAAAATGAGATCAGCGATGTGATTTTCAAAGGCGGTAAATACCACCTCTTTCAGGTGATTGAAATCAGAGAAGAGATCCCTTTTGACATGATCAACAAGGTGCTTAATAAAAAAGGGCTCCGGGACCTTGTCGACTATACCTATCGCCATAAGGGTCCCAAGGCGACGGTCATTCTGTCGGACCAGTTGAAGGATATCGGATACAGGCATTCCACCATGGGCGGTTTGTCCATATCCATCGACGCGATGATCATCCCGCAGACCAAATGGGACATCATCCATCAGGCGGAAAAGGAAGTTGCGGAAATCACAAAACAGTACACCGAGGGATTGATTACCCAGGGTGAAAAATACAATAAAGTGGTCGATATCTGGGCCAAGTCGACGGATAACATCGCCGATGAAATGATGGAGTCCATGGAAAAGCCCATTAAAATCGAGGTCCGGAAGGATGAAGTCAAAAACATAGATAAGCGATTGGTCGCTCACGGCAACGGAAGTGATGAAATTGTCAACCCGATTTTTATGATGGCCGATTCAGGCGCCCGGGGCAGCAAGGACCAGATGCGTCAGTTGGCCGGTATGCGCGGATTGATGGCAAAGCCGTCCGGAGAAATCATTGAGACGCCGATTACCGCGAACTTCCGGGAAGGACTTTCCGTTCTTCAGTATTTTATCTCGACCCACGGCGCCCGCAAGGGCCTTGCGGATACGGCTTTAAAGACGGCCAATTCCGGTTACCTGACCCGCAGGCTTGCCGACGTGGCACAGGATTGTTCAGTCTTCGAACATGACTGCGGCGTCCAGATAGGCATTGAACTGGAAGCATTGATGGAAGGCGGCGAGATCATACAGCCTCTGGCCGAAAGAGCCTTAGGGCGCGTGGCGCTCAAAGATGTCTTTGACCCCTTCACAGAAGAGGTGTTGATCAAAGCCGGAGACGAGATTGATGAAATCGGCGTTGCCAAAATTGATCAGGCCGGCGTCACGAAAGTCCAGATCCGCTCGGTATTGACCTGCAAATCTCAATACGGCGTATGCTCGAAATGTTACGGACGGGACTTATCCCATGGCGGGCCAGTAGAAATCGGTCAGCCGGTGGGGATCATGGCGGCTCAATCCATCGGCGAACCCGGGACTCAGCTCACCATGAGAACATTTCATATCGGCGGCACAGCCAGCCGTCGCGTGGAACAGGCCGATATCCGGGCCCGAATGGAAGGAACCATCCGGTTCGGCGCTTTGAATGTGTCGGTGAATTCTGAAAAGCGCCATATCGTCATGAACCGCCGGGGCGGGGAGTTTTCAATTGTATCAGGTTCCGGACGAGAGCTGGAGCGTTTCCCGATCATTTACGGCGCCGAGATACTGGTCAAAGACGGCCAGAAAGTGAAACCCGGGGATCTTCTGGCGGTATGGGATCCATTCACCACGCCGATCATCACCGCGGTTGCCGGAAAAGTCAAATTCGGGGACCTGATTATCGGTAAGACGCTTAAGGAAAAGGTGGACCTGGTGACTTCAAAATCAAGCTTGACAGTTGTCGACACCAAGGCCATTGACGTCCGTCCCAGAATTTCAATCAAGGACGCCGAAGGAAAAACCGCGATGATTCCGGGTTCCGGCGCCGCGCGATACACATTGCCGGTGGACACAATCGTCATGGTGGAAGAAAACGACTATGTGGAAGCCGGTGATATTATTGGAAAACTTCCGAGAGAGACCACCAAGACCAAGGATATTACCGGGGGCTTGCCCCGCGTCGCCGAGCTCTTTGAGGTCAGAAAACCCAAGGAAACCGCTGTGCTCAGCGAAATCGACGGGTATGTAAGTATCTCCAAATCACCCAAAAAGGGAAAGCAGAAGGTTACCGTGACGCCGGTGGACGCCGGTGAAAAAAGGGAATATCTGATCCCACGGGGCCGGCATATCAATGTGCTGGAGGGCGATTATGTCAAGGCCGGCGAGCAGCTCACCGGCGGCAGTCCGAACCCCCAGGATATTTTGACCATCAAAGGGGCCGTGGCCCTTGCCAGATATCTGCTGGACGGCGTTCAGGAAGTCTATCGACTCCAGGGCGTTAAAATCAATGACAAGCATATTGAAATTATTGTCCGTCAGATGATGCGGCGGGTGAGAATCAAATCCATCGGAGATACGGAATTTATCCCAGAGGAGCAGGTTGATAAGAATAAATTTGAGGAAGCCAACAGAACGATCGCCGGAAAGGGCGGCAAGCAGGCAATCGGCGAACCTTTGATTCTGGGAATTACAAAAGCGTCCTTGTCGACGGACAGCTTCATATCCGCCGCGTCATTTCAGGAAACCACGAAAGTCCTGACGGATGCCGCAATTTACGGCGCCTATGATTCCCTGAAAGGATTGAAGGAAAATGTGATTATGGGCAGGCTGATCCCTGCCGGAACAGGGCTTGATGAATATTATCAGCCGGATATTGATCTGGAGTAGGCAGGCGGAGGAGATCTGCGGTCAGACGAACTGCGCGGGAGAAAATTTATGTTTCATAAAGATGTCATTAAATTAAAATAAAAACTTGACAAGAATATCTTTTATCATTAATATTGCCTATTTTAGCTGCCAATAAAAAAATGTAACGATATTAAAGGGTTAAGATAATGCCCACGATAAATCAGCTTGTCCGAAAAGGACGGAAAAAAGTGGTGAAAAAGAAAGGGGCGCCCGCTTTGCAGGGGTCGTCACAGAAGCGGGGTGTTTGTGTCCGCGTTTACACGGCAACACCCAAAAAACCAAACTCGGCCTTGCGTAAAGTAACCAGGGTTCGTTTGACGACCGGCACCGAGGTATCGGCTTATATCCCGGGCATCGGGCATAATCTTCAGGAGCATTCTGTTGTTCTTGTCCGCGGCGGCCGCGTAAAGGACTTGCCTGGCGTGCGATATCATGTTGTCCGCGGCACACTGGATACTCTGGGTGTGACGGATAGAAAACAGGGAAGATCCAAATACGGATCAAAAAGGCCCAAATAAATACTACTAAATTGATTGAGGAATGGTGTAATCAATGCCACGACGAAGAGAAGTACCGGATAAAAAATTCGTTCCTGACCTGAAATACAACAGCGAACTGGTTTCCCGGTTTATCAACTGCATTATGCGCGACGGAAAGAAGAGCACGGCTCAATCGCTTATCTATGATGCGTTTGATATCATCGCCCAGAAAACAGGCGAACCGCCCCTGAAGGTTTTTGAGAAGGCAATGGCCAACGTCCGGCCCCAGATCGAGGTCAAATCACGAAGAGTCGGGGGGTCTACCTATCAGGTGCCCACTGAAATCCGGCCGATGCGTCAGGTTGCGTTGGCCATTCGATGGATCAGCAATTACGCTGACAGCCGGTCTGAGAAGAGCATGTCCCGGAAGCTCGCCGGGGAATTCATGGATGCAGCCCAGGATCGGGGGGCATCTGTAAAGAAAAAAGAAGACACCCACAAGATGGCTGAGGCGAATAAAGCTTTCGCGCATTACCGTTTTTAAAACAGCCACAGCGCGGCTGGGTATTCCCGGACAGATTGCATTAAGGGAAATCGGAATATAAGATTCTTTTTATCCATCTGCTGGAAAGAGATGGGCGTCATATTTTTTTGTAAAATTTGTTTAATACAGCTTTTTTAATCAGAAACGTGAAAATATTTCACAGGTCTCATTGCTGAGCGGAGCCGAAAAAAAGCTCTTTAGACTTGGGAGGATGGGAGAATGTCAAAGCAGAAGTTTGAGCGGACGAAGCCGCATGTGAATGTAGGGACGATCGGTCATATTGATCATGGCAAGACGACATTGA
>JALOPH010000033.1 GCA_025453995.1 Desulfobacterales bacterium | reverse complement strand
TTATCCCTGCGGGATCATCCTTTCTGGCCATGGGATCGGTCCGACAGGAAGAAGAACAAATGATCGATCAGATAGTCCGGGATATACATTGTCACCTGCCGGATACGATTATCGGAATTTTTCCGCGGCATATGCACCGGATCGAACAGTGGAAAGAGATGCTCAACCAATCGGGGCTGAACTGGCGGCTGCGTTCCGGCCTAACCGGCGATGCTGCTGAAAAAGGATGTATTATATTATGGGATACGTTCGGTGAACTCAACCAGGCCTACGCACTGGCGAGTGCCGTTTTTGTTGGCGGCAGCCTTGCGCCGCTCGGCGGGCAGAATTTCCTTGAGCCTATGATTTATGGCATCCGTCCGGTTATCGGCCCCCATTGGGACAATTTCGCATGGGTCGGCGAAGAAATTATCCGAACAGGCCTTCTCATCAGGACTCAGAACTGGAAAGCGGCGGCATCGGCACTGATCGGTCAGATGAAGGCTCCGGCGGCCAAAGAGTCTATCCGGCAATCCGCCGTTCATTACATCTCTCAGCGGACAGGCGGCACCGAGCAGGCATGCCGGCTGATCCGAAAAGAACTCCATATGGAATAAAAAGGACAAATCGATGTCAATTCCACAGAAATGCTATGGCATCATTCCAGCCCGGTATGCTTCCACGCGGTTCCCTGGAAAACCCTTGGCCGACATCAACGGCAAACCCATGATCTGGCATGTCTATCAAAGGGCTCGCCGGTGCATCCATCTGGATGAGGTCGCTGTGGCCACAGATGACCAGAGAATAGAGCAAACCGCCCGAAGTCTGAACATTCCGGTGGTTATGACCCGGAATGATCATATCAGCGGCTCGGATAGGGTTCTGGAGGCCGCCATAAAGCTCAATGCGCCCGAAAATTCAGTGATAGTCAACATCCAGGGTGATGAGCCTGCCCTTCATCCGGATATGCTATCCGAACTGGTCCGGCCGTTTTCGGACGCAAACATCCAGGCAACCACGCTGGTCAGAGTCATTGATGCACCGTCAGCCCAATCTCCCGATGTCGTTAAGGTGACGCTTGACCGCAACAGCAATGCGCTCTATTTTTCAAGGGCGCCCATCCCTTACCCCAGGGATAATCATGCTTCTTGCTTCTATGCCCATATCGGACTTTATGCCTTCCGGTTTAAGACACTCAAGAATTTTGTTTCTTTACCACCCGGACGTCTTGAAAGCATTGAAAAGCTCGAACAGCTGCGGCTTCTGGAAAACCAGATACCCATCCATGTAATCACCACTTCCCACATCAGTTTTGGTGTGGACAGACCCGAAGACATTGAAAAGGTCAAAAAGCTGATTGAACAATAGGAATTTAGAGGTTAAGGTTTAATCTAAAAAAAAGAAGGTAAAAAATGACCGACAATCTGATCAACAATATTCATGAGTTTTTCAACAACAAAAAGGTCCGCAAGACCTTTCTGAAGCTCCGCCTTCCCATCGGACTTCTCTGTTTAATCTTCATTGCAACCCTAATAAAGCCAGCCTGGTTTTTCCCCGGTCTCCTGGTTTCAATCCTCGGAGAAGCTTTTCAGGTATGGTGCTTATCCACCATTAAAACCCAGAAAAATCTTACCGTCACCGGCCCGTATATGTTCATGCGCAACCCCATGTACATCGGCCGCTTCTTCCTGGTTTTCGGGATTCTCATGATGACCGGCAACATATGGATCATGCTGGCATTTGCCGCGCTGTATTATTTTTACATGGTCAACCGGGTCAAACGGGAGGAAAAGGTGCTTTCAGAGCTTTTCGGCAAGGATTATGAAGACTACTGCCGGGACGTGAACCGTTATCTGCCGGGTTTTAAACGGTTTGACAAGAACCAGCTCAAATCATTCAACAGGGAAAGCATGACGCAGAACAACGTGATGATCAATATCGTTGCCGCCCTGGCATGCTATATTGTATTGTTTATCACCACTTTCATCTGACAGGTTTCAGCTTCGACGATCCCCCTTCATCCATGAAGGGTATCCCTTGAACATCCAGAATGCCCGTTTTCTGTTTAAGGCATCGAGCTTTTCCTTGCGAACGCTGTCAAGGGATTCCGGCTTGTATTTTTCCCAGTTTTTATAAACGCCCGAAAGATCGATCTCCTTGAACAAATTACGCAAAAACCAGGGGGTGTTTTCCAGATTCACGCAGTTTTGAAAATCCAGCAGCGCCGGTTCTCCGTTTGCGTCCACGATTATATTGCGCCGGTTGCGTATATCCAGATGCGCCAGGTTTAAGCCATGCATCCGGTTCACCAGATCTTCCAGTCGCAAGAAAAAATCTTCCTTGATCTCCTCAGATCCAGTATCCCCCAAAGTCTTACCCTCAATAAACCGATAACAGAGCGCAAAACCATCCAGCATAAACGGCTCTTGGGGCACGCCGGGGATCCCCTGCAATTTTGTCAGAGCGGCAAATTCCCGCCGCACCATGATCCAGCCCCAAGTCACCCGGACGATGGGCGAACAGGGCATAAAATCTTTGACGACCCAGTCGACGCCGTCATGCCGGAACAGATAAAGATCCGCATTGGCCCAACGGCCTTTGGACAATGTTTGATATTGAAACCCTTCAATATCTTTTCGATTAAACGGGGTGTTCATTTTTTTAACATTATCTTTATTCAAAAGGTACTTTTATTGGACACGATTTTGAATGAATCGGGAAAACCTTTCCCCATCTTCGCCGAATGATATTTTCACCCCAATGACCACAAGATTAGAGGGTATTTGTATTCGGCCTCCAAGGCGAGAAAAGTCTTTTTCCGTGGTAATGATGGCTTCCGCTCCGGATTGACCGGCAAGCCCTATGATGTTCTCCATGTCCCCGCGGGTATAAAAATGGTGATCCGGATATTCCCGGCAACCTCTGACTGACTTTACTTTTTCTTTTACCATTTCCTGGAATTCTTTATTTTTTGCAATGCCTGAAAAAATGAACACGGATGAATTTCTCAAAAACGAAAAATCTCCGGGTTTGACCAAAGGGCTCTGTTTTGCAAAATCATGCGGATCTTCTGGGAACAGGCCGTGAATATAAGGCGTATGAAAAGCCCTGAAAATTTCCTTGCCGGGAAACATTTGGTGCAGGTTTTCAAAATGGCCTGTCGGGTTTTTCGGGCTGCGGGTCAATACGCAGGCATGGCTTCGGGCCAACACAGACGGCGGTTCCCGCAAAATCCCCCTTGGGAGAAGATGGCCGTTTCCCAAAAATGTTTTATCATCTATCAGCACCAGATCAACGTCCCGGTGCAGCCGGCGGTGCTGGAATCCATCATCAAGCACGACCACATCGGCGGAAAAATCCCTGATCGCGAGCATCCCGGCGTTAAAACGGTTTCTACCGACGATCACCGGAATGCCTCGCAATGACCGGGCCATCATCAATGGTTCATCACCGGCAGTCTCCACCCCTGAAAACACGGTTTTCCCATCGCTGACAATCCCCCCTTGCCTTTCCATGGCCCCCTTATATCCCCGGCTGATGACCGCAGTCCTTAGCCCCAAATCCTGTAGCATCCGTGCCACATAAATGGTCATGGGCGTTTTGCCGGTGCCGCCCACGGTAAGATTCCCGATGGAAATCACCCGGCAGGGAAGTTTTTTCTGCCGGACAAATCCTGCATCATATATCGATGATCGAAGCCCCACCCCCCACCCGTATAGCCTGGACAACAAGTAAAGCACGGACAAAGAAAATGTCGTGTTAGAAAATTCATTGCCTGTCATTGCCGACAAAATGGTGTTTCTTAAACTTTTCATGGATTTAAATATATTATCTATCATTCAATATTCAACAAGAGGAGACCGCCGATGCAGAAAAAAATAGTGTTCGCCGTCCATGCGGCGATCAACGGAGGAATCATATCCCCATAACCGAGCGACAAACAGAAGCTGTAGATTCCCCAGTAACCAAAGGCCGTGAGTATGCCGTAGGCGAAGCTGACCGCCATCCCCTCCCTGGTTCGCCCCCGCAATGCGAGCCCGGACCCGATCAAACTCATGATCAGACAGACAAACGGAAATGCGGTTTTAGCGTAAACATCCACACGGTATTTGGTAGCGTCATATCCTTGTTTTTCGATTTTTCGAATATATTCGAGAATGCGGGAAAAGCTCATCTCTTCGGACTCCTGCTCAATCCGCTTCAGATCTTCAGGGATCAGGTCAATATCGATGATCTCTTTTTCGGTGAAAATGGTTTGGCCAGCTTCCGAACGGACGTCGAATGACTGAGTTAAACACCCGGACAATACCCACCTGCCGTCCCGAAATTCTCCCTGTCTGGCATCAATTTTACGCGTCATTTGAAATTTTTCATCAAAATGAACAATGGAAACGCCTTTTATTGTTTGATCTACGGGATTATAGAACATGATATGCGTAATGGTATGATCGCCCCTGATCCATATATTTTTTTCAGTGGATGTGACAAGGTTTCTTTTATTTTTCCTTTTTTCCACAAGCTTGCTGGCCTGGGCATTGGTGATGGGCGCAATGGTTTCAGTGAAAAAAAACAATGCGACTGAAAGACAAAGCCCGATGACAACGACCGGCATCACTAAATAATATTCGCTGATGCCGCCGCTTTTCAGGGCGACAATTTCATTGTTTTTCGACATCAATCCAAAAACAACGAGCACGCTCAGAAGCAGGGCGGCCGGAGTAATCTGGGAGACAATCAAAGGTATCCGGTACAAAAAAAAGGCCAATATGCGGGATGTCGGCATGGATGCGGCCAAAAAGTTGTCAATGCGGCCGAAAAAATCAATGGTCAGGTATATAAATATCACCATCCCCAGGATCATAAAAAAATATTTGAAAAACAAACGGGTGATATATGAATGGATAATGGTCATTGCCGCTTTCTCTACAAAGATGGACGGAAACGAAAACCCATTGCTTGAAAAAACAAGCTTTTCAGGCGGCGCGTCATTGTATATAAACCGATGGGGCGATCATTGGCTGTTTTAACTGTCAAATAGACTCCAACCCCGCCCATGATGATATTGGGCATCCACATGCCCACCGCAGGCGGATAGGCGCCCGTCTCACCCAAAATAATCCCTGCGGACAAGAGCAGATAATAGATCAAAAATGCGATCAGACCAATTCCCAAGCCCGCGGATTTTCGGGTGCTCTGGGTCTGGATGCCCAGTGGAATGGCCATAAGGGCAAGCGCAATGCACGAAAAAGGGATTGAAAATTTTTTATGATATTCCATTATGGCGGAAAAATAATGGGAGTCTTTTTGGTCAGATCTTTCTATTAAAGCCTTCAGCTCAGACAAGTTCATCTCTCTTTCTTTTCGAGTGCGAGTCGTCATGCCGGACACCGCATCTTTTAAATCCAGTTGAAGATCATAGGTGTCAAATCTGATGGAATGGGCTGACTTGCTTTCCAGCTTCACCTGATTGACGGTTCCATTGTAAAGTCTAAGAATGTAAGTATATGGTTCGTGCCCCTGGAATAGGAATCCTCTGGGCGCCACAACGGTGCTGGTGATTCCTGTTTTGCGATGGTCATTAATAAACACATCCAAAAGCGATTGGGTTTTTACATCGATATCATTTACATAGAACATCACGCCGTCAAAGCTGTCATTGAACTGGCGCGCTTTTAAACCGACATTGAAGTTCGATCTCACCACCTCGAAGGCCAGTTGCCTGTATGCCGATTCCCCCCAGGGCAACCCCCAAACCGCCATCATGGCGGTGAGGACCGTACTGACAAATCCAAACACCAGCACGGGCGGTATGAGCCGGTACACGCTGATTCCGCCGGCTTTGAGCGCCACCACCTCATTGTCGTTGGAAAGGCGCAGAAAGGTCAGCAGCACAGCCAGCATCACGGACATGGGTATGATATACACAAAAAAAAACGGCATGGAAAAAGCCAGCAGGAGAATGAAATTCATAAAACCGACCTTGTAATTGACAATCATGTTTGTGATTTCAAGCACCTGCCGCATGAGAAAAACAAAGATGAAAAACATCAGATTCATGAGAAAAGGCGGGATCATCTCTTTGATGATATAGCGATTGAGGATCGAATTGGGATTCATTATCATTAGTTATGAATCATTGCCGATGCCCGGCTCGGCTGTGTTGGATTCTGCAAATTGCATTTGATGGAGTTGAAAATACTCGCCTTTTTTCGCCATGAGCGCTTCGTGATTCCCTTCTTCGACAATCCTGCCTCCGATAATCACGATGATGCGGTTGGCGTAAGCGATGGTTGACAGACGATGCGCAATCACAAATGACGTCCGCCCTTTCATCAGGTTTTCAAGAGCCTGCTGAACCAGCCGCTCCGCTTCAGAGTCCAGGGAAGCGGTCGCTTCATCCAAAATCAATATCGGCGCATTCTTCAACAATGCCCTTGCAATGCACATCCGCTGTTTCTCGCCGCCCGAGAGACGGCTCCCCAGTTCGCCGATGATCGTGTCCAGGCCTTTCGGCAAACCCTGAATGAAGTTGTAAATATAGGCGGCTTTGGCCGCCTCTTCTATTTCCTGATCCGTTGCGTCGGGTTTTCCATAGGCGATATTCCGACGGATAGTGTCATTAAACAGAATGGGTTCCTGGGTGACGATGGCCACCTGTTTGCGGAGGGATTCAATGCTTATGTCCCGGAGGTCAACCCCGTCGATCCGGATAACCCCTTGTGTGACATCAAAAAACCTGGGGATCAGGTTGACCAGAGATGTCTTGCCGCCGCCGCTCATCCCGACAAGGGCGATGATTTCACCGGGATTAACGGCAAGGTTGATATTTTTCAGCACCATCTCCGTATCATCATAAGAAAATGAAACATCTTCAAAAACAATCCGATGGGGCTTTGTCGGAAGGGTGACCGGAGAGATTTTTTCCTTTATAGTCGATTCTGTCTCCAGGATGTCAAAGATCCGGTCCACCGCCGCCATCCCCTGCTGGATCGTATTGTGCAGTTTGGTCAATTTCTTGGCCGGAGGGTATAGCAACATCACCGCGGTTGTAAATGAAAAGAAGGTGCCGGGCGTGGATGTCCCGTTGATGACCCCATAACCGCCGTACCAGATAACCAGGGCGATGCCAATGCCGCCCAAAGCCTCCATCACCGGCGATATAAGCGCTTTGGCGCGGATGGATTTAATTTCAAATCGAAAAAGTTTGTAATTTTTTTCATGAAATTTCTTTTTTTCAAAATCCTCCATGCCGAAGGCTTTGACGATTTTATTGCCGGCAAATGTTTCATGAAGAAAAGAATTCAAATCCGCCATGCTTTCCTGGCCCTTGCGGCTGAAACGCCTTACCCGCCTGCCGAATTCCACCACCGGAAAAAATGCAAACGGTAAAACAAAAAATGCGATCAGAGCCAATTTCCAGTCCCTGTAAAACACAACGCCGGTAAGTCCGATCAAGGTCAAGATATCTCCCAACCCTGCTGTCACCGACTTTGACACCATGCTTTTGACCACATTGACATCATAGGTGATCCGGGACATTAATCCCCCGGTGCGCTCCTGATGAAAAAGATATTCTTCGCCATACATGCCCAGGCCGCGAAGCACAAAAATAAACATCACCAGAAGCGGCAAAAGTTTGAGCATCGTCACATTCTTGTTTAAAAAAACATCATCCAGCACCGGCTTGACAAGATAAGCAACCGCTGATGTCGTCGCCGCGACAACGACCATGCAAAGGATGGCTAAAAAAAACTCCACCCAACTGCCTTTGATATATTCAAGCAGCTTTTTGTGCCGTGGTGTAAACTGTATTTTATCTAAAAACATGATCCTGCAGAGTGAAACAAAAGCTATAATTCATGCTGGTTGAGAAGAAACAAAGCGATCTCAGCGGTTTTTCGAGCTGCGCCCGGGGCTCCCAGCCGCTGGCGGACAATTTTGAATTTTTCGCAAATCCGCCCCAGCGTTTCAGGGGCATTGAGCATCTGGCTGACCGCCTGGGCTATTTTGGAAGCGTGTGCGTTATTCTGGATCAACTCGGGGGCGATCCGCTCTCCGGCGATGATGTTAACCAACCCGATGTGATCGACCCGGATCAATGCCCGCCCCAGGATATAACTGACAGGCGACACTTTGTAAACTATCACCATGGGAACGCCGCATATGGCCGATTCCAGAGTAACAGTTCCAGAGACGGCAATCACGAGGGTACTTTTTTCAAGAACCTCCCGGATCGGACCGGCCATGAGCGATATACGGCAGGTTTGCCGATATGGATTTACAAATGACGCCACCCATTCCCGATTAATAGAGGGAGCTAAAGATACGATAAATTCCATATTTTTGAACTGCTGCTGCAGCTGACTCGCAGCAGCCAGCATTTCAGGCAGGTTCCGCTCAATTTCGCCGCGTCTGGAACCGGGTAGAATTCCGATCACGGGATTGGCGATATCTTCTTCCGCCAAACATTCTTTTGCGGGGATGTGGGCATAATAATCCATCAAAGGATGGCCGACAAATGTGGCAGATACTGCATTCGTCGTGTAATAATCCTTCTCAAAGGGCAGGATCACCGCCATGTGCTCCACATCCCGCTTGATCCGGTTAACCCGTCCGGAACGCCACGCCCAAATCTGGGGGCTGATATAATACAATACGGGAATTTTGAATTTTTTAGCTGTTTTTGCAACGGCCAGATTAAAATCCGGAAAATCAATGAGAACAACCAGATCCGGCCGATCATTTCTGAGAATATTCTTTACTTTGGAAAAACTCCTGAGCACCGCCGGCATTTTTGAAAAAACTTCCGTGATGCCCACCACCGACAATTCCGCTGCATCCACAAGAATCCTGACACCTTCATTCTTGAGTCCTTCACCGCCGATGCCGCAAAAAGAAACGGACCCATCGAGCTTCTTGATCTCGCGGACAAGCTCGGCGCCGTGCGCGTCGCCCGATGTCTCTCCGGCGATGATCAGAACATTTTTGCGCGTTGATAAGATCGTCATTTCATTCTGCTACTTTATCCGACGGGCGGATTCGCGAATCTGCCGCGTGATGTCGAGCGCTGTCTTCAATGCGTCGCGTCCCATGCGTCCGGACACTTCCGGCTCCTGACGCGTTTTAACGGCGCCGATAAAGGAACGGATTTCCTCTTCCAGGGCATCGCCTTCCATAAAGCGTCGCTCCTCGATCTGCATGCCCGGTATCGGACTGGCAGATCCGCCGTTCCCAGGCCAGACATGAATGATGGATCGATTTGCGAAATCCAAAGATATATAGCCCTCTTTCTGGAATATGCGGATTTTGCGTTCATTTTTGCTCGATATCCGGCTGGCTGTGACATTGGCCACAGCGCCGCTTTCAAACTCGATGTGCGCATGGGCGATATCCACGCTGTCGGACACCACCGATGCGCCCATGGCATGAGAATAGCGAATGCCGGACTTTACAAAGTTCAATATGATGTCTATGTCGTGAATCATCAGATCCAGCACGACGCTCACATCCGTGCCGCGTTTTTTATAGATGCTGAGTCTGTTGGATTCAATAAATACCGGATGATGAACCAGATGGGAAATGGCGGTCACCGCAGGATTGAACCTTTCCAAATGGCCCACTTGAAGTATCAGGCCTTTTAGATCGGCCATCCGGATGAGTTCATCAGCTTCCGCCACTGTTGTCGTAATCGGCTTTTCAATCAAGACGTCAATGTCATTTTCCAAAAACGCCTTGCAGATTTCAAAATGAAGAGGGGTCGGCACCACAATGCTGACCGCATCCACCTTGCCAAACAGGTCCTTATAATCATAAAATACGGATGTGCCGAGTTTTTCGGATATTTCTCTGGCCTGCTCCCTGTTCACATCCGCCACACCGACGAGTTCAACATTATCTAAGCCGGCATATTTTTCCGCGTGAAACTTGCCAAGATAACCAATCCCCACAACTCCCGCACGAATTTTCTTCATATTCAGATTCCCTTCGACAAAGCGACAATGGAGATGTCCCATGCATCGGCATGCCGGATCATTTCTTCCCTGTCATATACAAGGGATTTGCCGGCCTCAATCACAAGCACCTTTGCTCCGGACTCCTGCATGGTCCGGATAGTCTGAAAACCAACAGCCGGCACGTCGAACCGGAAATCCTGATTGGGTTTACAGACCTTGACCACCACGGCGCGCCCCTTGCTCAGTTTACCGCCGCGCCGGATCGTGCTGTCCGTCCCGTCAACAGCTTCCACCGCCAGTACGGTCCCATTGGACACCACCACGCACTGGCCGATATCCAGACGCCCGATCTCCTTGGCCATCTGCCATCCCAGTTCAATATCCGGCTGATCTTCCTTATCGGGTTTGCGTTTCGTCCAGCACCCTTCCTGCGCAAGAAGCTCCGGAATTAAAAAAGTGGAGGGCCGGATCTGAATCCCTTCCTCTTCAAGAATTTTTGCGAACCCCCTAAGAACTCTGTCATCATGCGTGTCGTGGCGCATGCTCGCAAGAAGTGAAACCGCTTTCAGGTCCGGACGGAGCTCCCGAATGGAGTTTGGTTTCTGAATCGCGCCGATCATGACCGCTTCAGAAATCCGGTTGTGTTTGAAAAACCTGATCAACCGCTTGATCTGACCGATATGGATGATTTCGAGTAGTTCTACAGAGTCCAAAAGGGCCGGGTCAGTTTCTCCATGATAGCCCACGGCATACACGCGGAGCCCTTTTTGCGCGGCCTTTTTAGAAAAAACCACCGGGAAAGGCCCGCTGCCTGCTATCAAACCGATGCGACCGGTCATCAGATGATTCCCATTACCGTGTGACCCCGCGCTGGGTCGTTTTGATAAAGTTGACTAAGCTCACCACCTCAGCGACATTTTCGACTTCGGCCAAAACGCGCTCCACTGCCTCATTTACAGTCAGCCCGATGCGGAAAATAATCCGGTAGGCTTTTTTCAGATTGGAAATGGTGTTTTGGGAAAACCCATGCCGCTGCAAACCGACCTTGTTGAGGCCATGCAATGACGCCCGATCCCCGGCGGCCAGCAGATAGGGCGGGATATCCTTCACCACCGCGGACATGCCGCCGATATAGGCATAATCTCCGACGCGCACGAACTGATGAATCGCCGTCAGCCCCCCCACGATCACATAATCCCCTAATGTAATATGGCCTGCGAGCGTGGCATTGTTGGAAAGGATAACGCCTTTTCCGATCTTGCAATCGTGCGCCACATGGGTGTAGGCCATTAAAAAATTATTTTCCCCGACTTCCGTCACACCGCCGCCGAACTCCGTTCCCCGGTTTAACGTGGCAAATTCCCGGATAATGGTGTTTCTCCCTATTTTCAGATAGGTTTTCTCCCCCTTGAACTTGATGGCCTGGGGGACCGTGCCGATGGATGCGTATGAAAATATCTGACAGTTCGGGCCGATATCCACATATGAATCAACGGTTGTATGGGACCCGATCAAAGTCCCGGAGCCGATGGACGCATTGGCCCTGATGATTGAATAGGGGCCGATTTCCACATTGGAATCGATTTCCGCTTTGGGATCAACAATTGCAGTTGGATGTATCATGGTTATCCTCCGATTAACGCCATTATATCAGCCTCTGCCGCACGCTGGAGGCCCACAAAAGATTCGGCATGCATTTTGACGACTCTTTGCCGCTGCTTTATGATTTTTACCACAAAAATGAGCTGATTTCCCGGGATGACCGGCACCCTGAACCGGGCGTTGTCGACTCCGGAAAAACAGATCCGGTCATGCTGGCCCCGCGGCACTGTTTCGCATAGCAACAGCGCGCCGGTTTGAACCATGGCTTCAAGGATCATCACGCCCGGCATGATCGGTTTGCCGGAAAAATGACCCTGAAAAAACGGCTCATTCATGGTCACGTTTTTTAAAGCCCTGATCTCCGAACCGGGCTCAAATTCCAGGACCTGGTCGACCAGCAGAAACGGATAGCGATGCGGAAGCAGCTTTAATATTTTCTCTATGCCATATCCCTGTTGCACTTTGTTTTACCTTTAACATTTGTAATGGATTTCAGTAATTTTCATCGGTAAAAAAACATCTTCCATAAAAAATTCTTCACAGCCGATAGTGGGATAAACGAATTCAAACGCAATCAATCGGTTGACTGTTCCTCCATCACGCTTAGCCGTTTTTCCAAATCTATGACTTTCTTTTTAAGTTCAGGCAATCCCGTCAGAATCTGATGGACGCGAAGCCATATTTTATGGGGCATCTGAGGCGATCCTGAAACAACCTCGCCGGCTGAAACTGACCGCACAACGCCTGCCTGGGGGCCGATCACCGCATGGTCGCCGATGGATAAATGTCCTGAAATACCGGCCTGACCGGCCAGTATGACATTTTTTCCAATGGTCGTGCTGCCGGCAATGCCTACCTGACCGACGATCAGGGTGTTTTCGCCAACCACCACATTGTGTGCGATATGTACCAGGTTGTCTGTTTTAACGCCCTGCTGGATCCATGTTTTTCCAAATGTGGCCCGATCGATGGTGCAATTAGCGCCGATTTCCACGTCATCATCAATCTGGACAATGCCTTTCTGGGGAATTTTGACATGACGGTGACCATCGGGCGCGAACCCGAAGCCGTCGCTGCCGATAACACTCCCGCTCTGAATTACCACCCGGTTGCCGATCACGCATCCTTTTATTATGGAAACATTGGGGAAAATATCCGCATCGTCGCCAATAATGACGCCCTCTCCGATATATACGTGGGGTCGTATAACCGCCCTATCCCCGACCCGGACGTTGTCATCAATCACCACGGACGGCGCTATATATGCATCCCTGCCGGCCGAAAAATTCCGGCCGATGCGCGCCAATGGGGAGATGCCGGGCGCCGGGCGCGCATCAGGGCAAAAAATGTTAAGCGCCTTTGCGAACGCCAGACGGGGGACTTTGCAAAGAATAAGGCTGGCTTGACTTTGACCGGCAAAATCTTCGGGAACTATCACCGCGGCGGCTTTTGTATCATTGATTTTTTTCAACAGCTTGGGTGAATCGGCAAAAGTGATGTCATGGGAGGCGGCTGCATGAAAAGGAGCAACCCCTTTAATGATCACATGCGGATTGCCGGCAATTCTGCCGTCAATCCATTGCATCAGCCCGGACAAAGAAATTTCCATGCCGATTATTCCGATGAAGTTGACGGGGCCTTTTCCCCAGGATATTTTTTGTTATACGCCTCGACCAACTTGGCGGTGATATCAATGGATTCCGGATAATAGAGCACCGCGCTCTGTTCAATCACCAGCAGATATCCTTCTTTCTGACCGATTTCCTTTGCCAGTTCAAAAATCTCCTTTTTTAATTTATCGATATATTTTGCTTCGAGATCTCTGAACTCAGACTGATATTTCTTTTGCATGTTCTGAAAATCATACTTCTTGATTTCAAGCTCTCGCTGTTTTTCATCCCGTTTTTCCTTGGTCAGAACCATGGCATCCTTATTGAGTTGCTCGGTCAACTGCTCTATTTGCGTCCCAAGGTCCCGAAGACCGGATTCCATTTCTTTACCCCGCTTCTGCATTGTGGCTTCAACGGATTTGCCGGATTCAGATTCCGTGAGCACCTTCTGAAAGTCCACCACCCCGATCTTTGCCGCGTCTGCGGCGAACACCGGATGCCCGCCCGCCATTGCGGCCATAATCATTCCAAAAACAAACAATCTGAGCAACCTCATGAAACCCCCTTTATCAAATGGTTAAATATGAACTTGATTCATCTCAATTTTAGAAAAACCCGCCGATTGAAAATTCCCACCGGCCGGAATCTTCACCGGGTTTTCGATCCAGGATCGTCCCGTGTTCCAGGCGCAGGGGCCCCATGGGCGAATACCACCGGATGCCGCCCCCGGCGGTTTCCCTCAATTCCGTCAAATCAAGCGGTCCGCCGTCAAATGCATTACCCGTATCATAAAATAATAGCCCCATAAATCCGGCATCTTTTATGATCGGAAATAAATATTCCACATTAAATTGGATATATCTGTCGCCGCCATATTCATATCCGTTTTCATCAACCGGGCTGACTTCTCTCCAGTCAAATCCCCGCAATGAATTGATGCCGCCCAGATAAAACCGATCGTAATCCGGCAGATATTTGTTCTCCCATACATATCCGGACTCCGCATGCAAAAAACCCACCGTGCTCCAGAAAAGCGGGTAGTACCAGCCAGTTTCAGCCGTTATCTTTGTAAAGCCGACATTCCCGCCGATGCCGGCATACTGAACCGTCGCCTTGTGGGAAGCCCCCTCTGTGGGATTGAACATCCTGTTCCGGGAATCGTAGACCGTGCTCACCGATACGCTGCTTTCCGTATAGCTCCCTTGTTCAATATACTCGGAAGCGTCCTCGTCAATGTCGTCGATATAGCTGTCGTCATAATTATAGGAGATATAGCCGCGCGTCAGCTTGAATATCGGATACCCGAAGCGGACGCCTCCGCCGGTGGCTTCCCGGTCATAGTCATCATATTCACGATTCCATTGGTAGAGGTCCACTCCGGCCGATAAAGGAATATCAAATAACCAGGGTTCTGTAAAACTCAAACTATACTGACGGGAAACGCTTCCGGTCTGAACCTTGAATTGAAGGTCTTGGCCTTTTCCCAGGAAATTGCGCTCTGCAACCGCCGCCATCACATAGAGTTTATCCACACCGCTGTATCCGCCGCCGAACGAAAAGGTGCCCGTGGGTTTTTCCTTAATCTCCAACTGCAATACCGTCTGGTCTTCTGCGGAGCCGTCTAATGTCCTGATGTTGACATCCTCGAAAAAATCCAGCCGGTTTAAATTTTTCATGCTCTCCTTCATGCCGGTACTGCTATAAAGCTCTCTTTCGAAAACCTCCAATTCCCTTCGAATCACTTTATCCCGTGTCTTGGTGTTCCCCTGGATGTTTATTTTTTCAAAATAGACCGGCTGGTTTTTTTTGATATGAAACATGATATTGATAATTAAATTGTCAACATCCTTATCGATTTCAGGAACCACTTCAGCCCTCGCAAATCCTTTATCCGCGTTGATATCGGTCAATGAAAGCACATCCTGACGAATGGCGTCCCGGTTAAACGTTGGTTCCTTGTTGCACGTCAATTTGGAGAGCATTTCTTCCGCCGAAACGACCAGATCCCCTGCAATTCCGACATTTCCCATCTGGTATTTGTCGCCTTCATCAATCTTTATGACGATATATATCCATTCATCACTGTAAGTCACCTCCGGCTCACCGACCCGGGCGTCGGCATACCCGCTGTTTTGATAGGATGAATTGATTTTCACGATATCCTGGTTTAGTTTTTCCATATTAAGCTCGCCGGAACCCGTAAGCCATGAAAAAAAACCCTTTTCAGAGGTTTCCATCATTTTTTTTAACTTCTCGGATTCAAATGCGGTGTTGCCGTCGAACCGGATCTCCTTGATGCGAACCTTTTCCCCCTCTTCGATGATAAATTCAAGGTCTGCCTGATTATGCTCAAGGGGATCGATCTTGTAAGTGACCGCCACATGATGATAATTTTTTTCTTTATAGAGAGATTCGATTATTCTGATGTTTTTTTGTATTTTAAATATGTTTAAAATCGAACCGGATGTGATATCGATATTTTCAGTGATCTTCTCATCATCCAGGGCGCTGTTTCCACTGATATTGATCTCACGGATGGTCGGTTTCTCCTTTACATCATAAATGACAATATTCCCGTCCGGCTCCCGCTCCAGAGACACCCGGATATCATCAAAATATCCCATGGCGTAAATGGCCTTGAGATCTTCTGAAAGAAGGGCCGGATCATAGGGCGCCCCCTGCCGGGTCTGAACAACCCTTAAGATGGCATCGCTCTCAATCCGCTCGTTTCCGGTGACGCGAACGTCTTTGACTGTTTCTGCAATCTCAGCAAATGCCATCCCTGCATGGAGGCAAAACGCCAAAACAAAACATATACCGGCGTATTTTCGCATGGTCTCTTACACCCCGCCTACTTCGACCAGTTTTCCATCAACCAGCGTCAAATTTTTATTCATTAATCCCGCAAGCTTCATGTTATGGGTGACCACCACAATGGTCATGTTCGATTCCTGATTAAGTTCCATCAACAGATCATGAATCTGCCGGCTGTTTTTTTGATCCAGATTGCCGGTGGGCTCATCGGCTAAAAGGATATCGGGTTTCAGGATCAATGCGCGCGCAAGCGCCACGCGCTGCTGTTCGCCGCCGGAAAGATCCACCACCCGGTGATGAATGCGATGCTTGAGGCCGACCCGGATGAGAATGGCTTCCGCAGACTTCTGGATCTGCCCGCGGCTGCGTCCGCTGATCAACCCCGGCATCATCACATTTTCCATCGCCGAGAACTCAGCCAGGAGATAATGGAACTGAAACACAAACCCCAGGGTCTGGTTTCTGAATTTTGCAAGGGACGCGCCGTCAAAATCAAACACGTCCTTCCCCTGATAAAACAGGGACCCGCTGTCCGGGCGATCCAATGCGCCGAGGATATGGAGCAGGGTCGACTTCCCGATGCCCGACTCACCGACAACCGCAATGGTTTCTCCGGCCCGGATATCAAATGAAAGATCATTTAACACGTCAATATTAAGGCCGTTGTTATGATAGCTTTTATTGATATTTCTGAGGCTTATCAGCGGAACGGCGCCATGAAAAGCAGTGGAATCGCCCGGGCTGTCGATGGCTGTATCCCTCTGCGGATGAATGTTATCCATACCGCAACGCCTCCACGGGATTGAATCGAGACGCCTTGTAAGCCGGATAAAGGGTCGACAAAAAACAGATGACGATTGCCGATGCCACGATCATCAATACATCCAAATAGTTGAGTTGAACCGGAAGCGTCGTGAAATAATAAACATCACCCGGCAGTTCAATAAACTTATAATGCTTCAGAATAAAGCATCCGATAACGCCCAGCACCAAGCCGAGCATGGTGCCGATGAGACCGATGACAAGTCCTTTGAATACAAATATTTTCCAGATGCTCCGGTCGGTGGCGCCCATGGCCTTTAATATGGCGATATCCCTTGTTTTTCCCATAACCATCATGATCAGTGTGCTGGCGATATTAAATGCCGCGACAAGTATAATCAGGGTTAAAATGACAAACATCGCTTTTTTTTCAAGTTTTAAAGCTGAAAAAAAACTCCGGTTCATCTGCATCCAGTCCATGGTCCAAAAGGGGAACCCCAGGGTTTCGGTGATTTGGGCGGCTAAAGCACCCGCCCGGTAGATATCATCCATCCGGATTCCGATAGCCGTAACGGCATCGCCGATTTTAAGAAGATTCTGGGCGTCTTTTAAGTGAATATACGCCAGCGATGCGTCATATTCATAAAAACCGGATTCAAAAACGCCGCCCACTTCAAACCGCTTCATGGACGGAATATGGCCGACGGGAGAGACCATGCCCTTGGGCGAAATGATATAAATAACCGATCCTTCCGAAACGCCGAGGCTTGCGGCCAGCTCTTTGCCGAGGAGGATGCCTGGAACTGATTCATCGGCGCTGCCGGCGGGTTGGGCTTTTAACTTTTTTCGCAACTGCGCCTGGCTGTAGCCTTTGATAACCTCTTTGGATGACATGGGGTCAATCCCTCTGAGCACAGCGCCGGAAATGCCATTGGCGGATCGCACAATAACCTGACTATATACAAAATGCTCAACGGACTTGACCTCTTCAATTTTTCTGACCTTCTCCTCAACAGCCAGATAATCAGAAATGGCGCCCCCATGCCGCCGCAACAGAATATGGGATTCAACGCCGAGTATCTGAGATTTAAAATACGATTCAGCGCCCGACATGACCGAAATCACGATGATCAGGGCCATCACCCCTACCGTGACGCCGGCCATGGACAGAAAGGTGATAAATGAAATAAACGCGTGCTTCTGTCTGGATCTTAAGTATCGTCCGCCGATGAAATATTCAAATGCCATGGGAATGTCTGCCACCGATGAGGTTTTTAAAGTCCGACGCTTTTATTATAAAAATCATTCCCTGTTACTTTCTGTCCGTGGCCTTCATATGCGGAAAAAGGATGACATCCCGGATGGACGGGGAATCTGTCAGCAGCATGGCCAGCCGGTCAATGCCGATCCCCTCGCCCGCCGTAGGCGGCATGCCGTATTCCAGTGCCTTGATATAATCCTCATCCATCATGTGCGACTCCTCATCTCCGGCCTCCCTGTGCTGGACCTGCCGCAAAAACCGCTCCCGCTGATCCTCGGGATCGTTTAATTCCGAAAACCCGTTGGCGATTTCCCGTCCGGCGATAAAGAGTTCAAAACGGTCCGTGAGGTCCGGTTTCTCCATGTTCCGCCGGGAAAGCGGGGAAACCGAAACCGGGTAACCGGTAATAAAGGTCGGCTGGATCAATTTAGGCTCAACCAGCGCATCAAAAAGTTTTGTCAATATTTTACCGGCATCAAGGACCTGACGTTCCTCCTGCTTGCCGATGGTTATTCCTGCTGAAAGGGCGGTTTCCATCAATTTATCCCGGTCTTGAAAAATCGCCGGGTCAATGCCTGCAATGGATTCAAGGGCGTCATAGAGCGTGATCTGTTTCCAGGGTGATGTAAAATCAATGGGTTCTCCCTGGTATTGGACTTCAACAGACCCTGTCACGAAAACCGCCGCCTGCTGGAACATCTCCTCTGTTAATGTCATGAGGTCTTTGAACGTCGCGTAGGCCTGATAGAATTCCAGCATGGTGAATTCCGGATTATGTTGGGTGGATATGCCTTCGTTTCTGAAGTTCCGGTTGATCTCAAAAACACGCTCAAATCCGCCTGTCACCAGCCTTTTTAAATACAACTCCGGCGCAATCCGCAGATAAAGATCCATATCCAGGGCGTTATGATGGGTTTTAAACGGCTTGGCCTCAGCGCCCCCGGCAATGGGCTGCATCATGGGGGTTTCCACTTCCAGAAAATCGCGCTCGATCAGGAATTTCCGGATAAACTGTACCAATCGGCTCCGCCGGATAAAAATCTCCCGGACTTCAGGATTCATGATTAAATCCAGATACCGTTGCCGGTATCGTTTTTCAGGATCCTTCAACCCGTGAAACTTCTCGGGAAGCGGACGGATCGCCTTGGATAAAAGTCTCAATGAATCCGCCAAAAGCGTCCATTCTCCGGTTTTGGTCTGAAACATGGTCCCGGTCAATCCGATAAAATCGCCGATATCCATCAGTTTGAACAGGGCGTAAGCGTCGGAGCCGACTTTGTCCTGACGGACGTATGCCTGCATCTGGCCGGTGCGGTCCTTGAAGCGAATAAAAGCTGATTTTCCGAAACGATTGATCGCCATAATGCGGCCGGCAGTTCTTATTGCGGCGTTTTCCGCTGAGATACCCGTATCATTATTTATAAGGGCCTGCTGAATATCTCCCACCGAATGGGTCACTGAAAAATCATTGGGATAGAGGTCCGTGCCGGAATGCCTCATCTCCCGGATCTTTTCTTTGCGGATGTCGATAATATCGCCAGTCTGTTCCATATTGATTGACCATCAAGTTTTATGTGATACAAAAAATTTATTTTACATTAATCCGGCTTGCTATCCCATTTATAATGGACTGTCAAGACGATGATGAGCGGGGATGAGGAATGCGCGGAAACTTGACGGTAAAAGAACTCCCCTTGCCGGGAACGCTCGTGACATCGATGAAGCCGTTCGATGAGGAGATAAGGCGCTGGACAATGGATAGCCCCAGCCCGGTCCCCTTGGGTTTACGGGTAAAAAAAGGATCGAATATCGACCGTATGGTATCCTCCGTCATGCCGCATCCAGTATCAGAAATGGTCACGCCGGCGTATTTTTTATCCTCCGGATGCATGGAAACGCGGATGCTCCCTTCACGCTCAATGGCCTCTTCAGCATTCAGCATCAGATTCCATAAAATCTGTCGCAACTGGTCCGGGTCAATGGAAATGTACACATCGTCAATGAGATCCCGGCTGATCGCGACACTGCGATTGCGTCGGGCGTCGGTTTGAAAAAGATCCAGGATATCATCGATCGCCTTACTCAATGATATGGCTTGGGCGTTTCCCGGCTTTGGTTTTGCAAACATCAGGAAATTATTGACAAGGGCGCTGATGCGATCCGTCTCGCGCAGCACAATCTCCATGAGCCGGTCCCGACCCTTCTCATAGGGAAGATCCTCCCGGAGCACCTGGATAGACCCGGAAAGAGCGGCCAGGGGATTTTTGATTTCATGGGCCAGCCCCGAGGCCATCTCCCCCACCGCAGCCAGCTTTTCCACCCGTTTCACCTGATCCTCCATGGCCCAGAGGTCCTGCCTGGCCCGCCTTTCCTGCTCTGACAAGTACCCGCTGAGGGCCGCGACGGCAAAACATACGGTTATTGTAATAATCAATTTATAAATTACATAATTCCAGCTGTATGAGATCAAGATATGCCTGGAATCGAATCCGTAAGGATGGATAATGCCGTAATATTCAAGATCGACCAGGAGGCCGTATTGAATGCAGCATATTGTGGCGATAATCATGGCGCCCTTTCTGAAAGTGATCATGCTGGCATAGATAATCACAATAAGATAAAGAAATGAAAAAACGCTGGTAAACCCGCCGGTCAGGACAATGATCAGTGAAACCAGAAACACATCGATGATGAGCTGGAGATATCCAAAACGAGAAAGGTTGGCAATCTTCCGAAGAATCAATAAATAGATTCCGGAGAAGAAAAGAAAGCCGATGGAAATTCCATACAGGAATATCAGCGGCGGCTTAAAAAACGGAAGACGTTCATTGTAACCAACAAAGAGCGACGTGCACAGCAGCACTGTGGCAAAAAGCGCCCGGAAAAAGATAAGCCATTTAATTTTACGGTAAAGATCGGATGCGAACTTATTCTGGTGCTCCGGCATGTATCTCTTAAACTGCTCCGGCCATCTGGAAAATCGGAAGATACATGGAGACAACCAGCCCGCCGATGGTCACGCCGAGAAATACCAGCATGAACGGTTCTATGAGCGCCGTGAGGTTTTCAACGGCCTGATCCACTTCTTCTTCATAAAAATCGGCGATCTTTTCCATCATCGCATCTATTGCGCCGGTGGATTCTCCTACAGCTATCATGGAGACCACCATGGGGGGGAAAACCCCTGTTTCAGAGAGGGGATCAGCAATCGTCATTCCCTCGGCGATTCCGGAGCGAACTTTGTAAATGGCAACTTCAATAGTCTTGTTCCCGGCGGTTTTTGCAACGATGTCAAGCGCCTCCAGAATGGCGACACCGCTGGCGAGCATGGTCCCCATGGTGCGGGTAAACCGCGCCACAGCGACCTTTCGTATCAGAATGCCGATAACCGGGATCTTGAGCAACGCGTTGTCTACAATCGCCCGGCCCTTTTCTGTTTTATAAAACCGGCGGAACGCGATTACAAACAATATAACGGCGACAATAATATAAAGAATTTTGGATTTCACAAACCGGCTGGTTTTTACCACTATCTGGGTCGGAATGGGCAATGCTTTTCCGAAATCAGCGAACATTTCTTCAAATACCGGGATGACAAACACCAGAATGACTGCCACGACAAGAACAGCGATGCCCAGGGTCACTACAGGATAAGTCATGGCGCCTTTAACCTGGCGCTTGAGTTTTGCAGCTTTTTCCATGTACGCGGAGAGCCTTCGTAAAATCACATCCAGAATACCGCCCGACTCTCCGGCGGCCACCATGTTGACAAAGAGGTTGTCAAATTCATCGGGGTATTTTTTCAGAGCCTCTGCCAGCGTCTGGCCGGTTTCAACAGAATCCTTGATATCTTTAAGCATTTTTTTGAAGGTGATATTTTCCTGTTGGGCCTGGAGAATATCAAGACACTGAATAATGGGCAATCCGGCGTCTATCATAGTGGAAAACTGGCGGCAGAAAATAATGATATCTTCCTGTTTAACCCGAGGCTGAAGAAACGCTAAATTCTCAAAAATATCTTTTGGTTTTTTTTTGACTTTAGTCGGGGTCACGCCCTGTCTTGTAAGATTGGATCGGACCTCCTGTTCAGTTGCCGCCTCCATTTCACCTTTTCGAACCTGGTCGCCTTTAACCCGACCTTCCCAAACAAAAACCGGCATATGTCCCCCTTTGTTCTTACAACAAGTCCAAGCTTTTCAGATCATACCCTGTTTTTTTGCGGCATCACCGCCGATTAATTCGCTAATTCCTCTGTTTAAGCCGAACTATATTATCAGCTCATAAAACAGCGTCAATATAATAAATAATTAATTTTGATTCTTTTCATAACATGTTATAAACAAGAAAACAAATACTTTTAAGTAGTTGTCAAATAAATTTCAAAACAGATTGAAACCCATCCCAATCATTGATGGAAACTTATTTGCGGAAACGATCTTTTTCTGCTACACCATTTCACATAAAAACCCCTGGGATTTGAATTGAAGTCACCCATTATTCAGGCAGATATGGCAGTGCTTGTTGAAAAACGTCAAACGGATGATTCCGCCGAAAACCTTACCGTCATTACCACGCATTTAAACGCGGATTATGACGCGTTGGGTTCCATGCTGGCCGCCCATAAGCTCTACCCCGGCTCCGTGGTTGTATTTCCCGGTTTCCATGAAAAAAATTCAAAAAATTTTTTTGTCAATTCTATGGCTTACCTGTTCAATATGGTAGACATCCGCCAGATTGATTTGTCAAAAGTCAAAACACTGGTCGTTGTTGACACCAAGCAGTCCGGGCGCATCGGGGATCTGGCAGCCCTCCTGGAGAACCCTGATGTCCGAGTCCATATTTATGATCACCATCCGCCATTAAAAAACGACATCATTCCGGATATGATCGTCAGCAGGTCAACAGGCGCAAATGTGACGCTGCTGACCGAGATCATACGTGAAAAAGAGATTGAACTGACTGCCGAAGAGGCCACGGTGATGTGTCTGGGAATTTTCGAAGACACCGGCTCATTTGTTTATCCGTCCACCACGGAAAGCGACTTCTACGCGGCGGGCTATCTCTTGTCTAAAGGCGCAAGCCTATCCACCATCTCCAACCTGATCTCAAAGGAGATGGATTCCATCCAGGTCAACCTCTTAAATGAGATGATCAATGCCGCCGAACACCATATGGTTAACGGACTCGACATCGTGATCAGCATTGTGGCCTGCGATGAATATATTCATGACATGGCGTTTCTGGTTCAAAAAATGATGAAAATGGAGAATTACAACGCCGTTTTTGCCATTGCGTCGATGAAAAACAAAATATATCTGGCCGCGCGCAGCCGGACCCCCCTGGTGGATGCGGGCGCCATTGTTGAAGAACTCGGCGGCGGGGGACACACCTTTGCCGCGGCGGCCACCATAAAGGACAGAACCCTCCCGCAGGTCGAACAACAATTGATTGAAATTCTTCGGCGGCATGTCAA
Source organism: Desulfobacterales bacterium (assembly GCA_025453995.1). Taxonomy (GTDB): domain Bacteria; phylum Desulfobacterota; class Desulfobacteria; order Desulfobacterales; family Desulfosalsimonadaceae; genus JALOPH01. Next base: position 4,231 of record JALOPH010000033.1, on the reverse strand, counting down.
GGCCAAGCAGCGTGCCAAAGACATCATGTCCTCGCCGCCGATTATCGCGGACCATTCAGTCAACTGCAGGGAAGCCCAGAAACTCTTGTCGCGTTATAATATCAACGCGCTCCTGGTTGCCGAGCAGATCAACGGCAAGCAAAAACTTTTAGGATTCATTTCCCGTCAGGTCATTGAAAAAGCGCTCTATCACGAATTGGATGATATCCTCATCAGCGAATATATGACCGTTGAATTCGCCACTGTGGGCCCTGAAGCCGACATTTCAGAAATTCAAGGAAAAATCATCGGCAATAAACAGCGGGTGCTGCCGGTCATTGAAAATGAAGAAGTCATCGGCGTCATCACCCGCACGGATCTGCTCAATATACTGGTTCAGGAATCCCAGGACAAGGCAGCGCAAAACGCAGACCCCATGAATACGGCGATGCACCCCCGCACTAAAAACATTATAGGCTTCATGCGGGAGAGGCTTTCCGAACGAATTTTAGATATGCTGCATCACATCGGCCGTGTCGCTCACGAACTCGGATATGCGGCTTACGTGGTGGGCGGATTCGTGAGGGATCTTTTTCTATACAGGCATAACGAAGATATAGACATTGTCATTGAAGGAAACGGCATTGATTTCGCCAAGGAATTCGCCAAGCGGCTAAACGTGAGATTCAACGCCCACGCGAAATTCGGCACAGCGGTCATTATCTTCCCCGACGGCTTTAAAATTGATGTGGCTTCCGCACGAATGGAATATTACAAGTCCCCGGCCGCCCTGCCCACCGTTGAGATGAGTTCCATCAAGCTCGACCTTTTCCGGAGGGACTTCACCATCAACACGCTGGCCATCTTTCTGAACCCGAAAAAGTTCGGAAAACTCATTGATTTTTTTGGCGGCCAGCGGGACATCAAAGAGAAATCCATCCGTGTCCTTCATAATTTAAGCTTTGTGGAAGATCCCACACGCGTGTTCCGCGCCATCCGTTTTGAACAGAGGTTCGACTTTAAGATCGGAAGGCTGACCTCCGGATTGGTGGAAAACGCCGTGCGAATGGATTTTTTCAAACAGTTGTCCGGGAAACGGATATTTTCAGAACTTAGCCTGATTCTCAAAGAAGACAACCCGACGCCGGCGCTGATCCGCATGCATGAGTATGACCTTCTCAAGATGATTGATCCGGCGATAAAATATAATCAAAAACTTATCGCCCAGTTCAACTCGGCCAAAAAGGTGATATCCTGGTACGACCTGCTCTTTACCGGCGAAGAATACATGAAATGGGCGATCTATTTTATGATTCTGATCCGTCACGCAGGGGATGAAAATGCCAGGGAGATTTGCAGCCGGTTCGAGCTTGCCCCCCGGCTTCAGAAAATGTGCACACGGGACAGGGGAGAGGCTGAAGCATGCCTTGGTCGCCTCCACAGAAAAGCGCCGTATACAAACAGCGAGCTCTACAGGGAACTCAAGGAATTCCGGACGGAACTGATTCTTTATATGATGTCACTGACGATTTTTGAAAAAATCACCAAAGCCATTTCTTATTATGTTACAGACCTCAAGCATATGCGGCTGTCGGTGGGCGGCAAAGATCTTCAGGCCATGGGACTATCCCCGTCTCCGGTGTTCACCAGAATCCTGTCAGCCGCTTTAGACGCGAAATTAAACGGTCAGCTTGAAACCCGTGAAGACGAACTCGAATTCCTGCGCGCCCATGTTTCAGAACTTTAATCCCATAGAGCTCATCATTATTATCATTCCGCTTCTGTTTGCCGTAACAATCCACGAAGTCGCTCACGGATATGCCGCGCTGAAAATGGGCGACCCCACCGCCAAGCTGGCCGGAAGATTAACCTTAAACCCGGTAAAGCATTTAGATCCATTCGGGTCGCTGCTGCTCCCCCTGATACTGAAGCTGTCCGGATCACCGGTGGTCTTTGGATACGCCAAGCCGGTTCCGGTGAACTTTTCAATCCTGCGTCCTTTCCGGACAGGAACCATCCTTGTGTCTTCATCCGGCATTTTGGCTAATTTTCTGGTGGCCGCGCTCTCCGGCGGCCTGATACGGACGATCATGTCTTTTCATCCCTGGTGGTCGCAAACTATGGCGGAAGTCTCTGTGATGATCCTGGTGCAGCTATTGATCTACAGCGTTATCATCAACCTTGTGCTGGCGTTTTTCAATCTGATCCCGATACCGCCGCTGGATGGCGGGCGCATTCTGACCGCCATGCTGCCGATGCCTCTCCAGCAAAAAATTTTCAGAATCCAACCGTTTGGGATGATTATTCTGATTCTGCTCCTGGCGACAAAATCGCTTGACCTTTTCTTCTCTTTATTTATAAACCCACTGATACAGTTGCTGATTGGCGGGATGATTCGGTTATAGGCGATTCAACATGGACGGAACAGCTTAGAGATTATCAAATTAAATTCGTCATCTTTTGACAAAAATATAAGGAGACATCAATGACGGCAACAAAAAGGGTGGTCAGCGGCATGCGGCCCACCGGCGCTCTTCATCTGGGAAATTATCACGGCGCCCTGGCCAACTGGATCAATATGCAGGATAATTATGAATGCTTCTTCTTTGTGGCTGACTGGCACGCTCTGACCAGCGACTATGAAAACCCTGGCAATATCATCATGTTCACCCGCCAGATGGTCATCGACTGGCTCAGCGCCGGACTGGCCCCTGAAAAAAGCACCCTCTTTGTCCAATCCCATGTGAAAGAACACGCGGAACTTTTTCTCCTGCTTTCCATGATCACCCCGGTGCCCTGGCTTGAGCGCAATCCCACCTACAAGGAGCAGATCGACGCGCTTAACAACAAAGACCTCTCCACCTTCGGGTTCCTTGGATATCCCGTGCTCCAGGCCGCGGATATCATTATTTATAAAGCGGACGGCGTGCCCGTGGGCATTGATCAGGCGCCGCACATAGAAATCACCAGGGAGATCGCCCGGAGGTTTAATTTTTTATACGGCAAAATTTTTCCGGAACCGGCTACCATATTGACCCAAACCTCAAAAATTCTCGGGCTTGACCGCCGCAAAATGAGCAAAAGTTACAACAACGCCATTTTCCTGTCAGACGCTCCTGAAGATATCCTTGCAAAAGTCTCCACCATGATCACGGATCCTCAGCGCCAGCGACGCTCCGACCCGGGAGACCCGGATGTCTGCAATGTTTACGAATTTCATAAAATTTATTCTGACACAGATACGGTTTCAGCCGTTAACCGGGACTGTCGAACAGCTAAAATCGGGTGCGTGGAATGTAAAAAACAAATGGCCAAAGGACTCATCGAATCCCTTGCGCCCATTCGTGAAAAAAATAAATTTTACACCAGTCATCCCGATCTGGTTGACGATATCATTGCATCCGGCAATCAAAAGGCATGCGAAACGGCCAAAGCCACCCTCCGGGAGGTCAGAGACGCATTAAAACTTTTCAGTTAAATGCCGATGGCAACTACTTCCTATGAAATAAAACTGGAAAACGTTTTTGAAGGCCCCATGGACCTGCTGGTCCATCTGATCAAAAAAAACGAGGTGGACATTTACGACATCCCTATCTCGTTGATCACAGACCAGTTCCTGGCCTATCTGGAATGGATGCGATCGTTAAATATTGAAGTCGCAAGCGACTTTCTGGTCATGGCCGCCACCCTTGCTTATATCAAGTCGCGCATGCTGCTCCCTTCAACTCCCTCAGAAGACGCTGACGGCGATGAAGAGGATCCGCGAATGGAAATCGCCGGCGCTTTGATTGAAATGCTCCAGATGAAATCGGTTGCCGAACAGTTGCTGGACCGGCCCATTCTGGATGAAGACATTTTCACCCGGCATCCTGAAAAGACACTGTTTCTTTACAATCCCGAAGAGGACGTGGTCAAAACCGATCTTTTTGAATTAATACATTCCTATCATCAATTGCTCCAGCGGGCGGGCGGCCAAAATGGCATTCATATTATGGCGGAGCAGGTCACCGTCAAGCAGAAAATGAGTGAAATCATCAGCATCATCGAAGAAAAAGGGACGATCACTTTCCGGGAACTCCTGTCCGATCATCCTTCCAAACTGGAAATCATAGTGACCTTTTTGGCTGTGCTTGAAATGGCAAAAATCAATCTCGCCAGGATCGTTCAAACCAGCAAGGCGGGAATCATGAGACTTTTTTATAAATAAGCGTCATGGATCATATCAAACAGATCATCGAAAGCCTCTTGTTTG
>JALOPH010000205.1 GCA_025453995.1 Desulfobacterales bacterium | reverse complement strand
AAAACACTTTTTCATTTTGGGGCTGCTGCCGATAATTCCGTTCAGATTCAGCGATTCCATCTGTTTTAATGATTTTCGAAGTTCGTCCCGATATTGAAGGACCCGCTGGAGAGGGAGTATGATTTGCTTGGGTGATATGGGCTTCTGCAGGTAGTCCCAGGCGCCGTTTTTGATGGCGATTTCAGCGCCGTCCGGGTCTGCATAACCGGTCATGATGATGATCTCCGGCTGTGTTGCCATTTTTTTAATGTCCGGCATGGCGTCGAGTCCGTTCCCGTCCGGCAAGCGGACATCGAGAAAGACCACATCATACAATTTCCTGCGGCTCTTTTTCCGGCCTTCCGAAAGAGAATAGGCGACATCCGCCTGATGGCCCAGATTGGTGATAATGTCCGAAAGAATCTCGCAGAGGTCCTTTTCATCGTCAATGATTAACACTTTGGCCATAAGCTATCCACTCCTTTCGCACTTATCCAAAACACTGCGAACCGTTTCTGCAAGCTGTTTCGCGCCCACAGGTTTTTTAATTGCGTCCTGGACGCCCAGTTCACTGATCACATGCTTGTCCAGCCAGTCGTTGTATCCGGTGCATATAATCACCGGCATATCCTGCCTGATTTTATGAATTTCATTGATGAGTTCATCACCGGTCATATGGGGCATCGTCATATCCGTAATAATCAGATCAAATTCATCAGGGCGCGATCGAAATAGTTCCAGCGCTTCCTGGGGGGTGGTCTCCCCTGTCACCACATAGCCGTACTTTTCCAAAATTTCACGGTACACGTCAACTATAAATATTTCATCATCCACAAACAGGATACGCTCCTTGCCTTTCAACGGCTTTTTTGTCTTTACGGCTTCCAGGTCTAATTTTTTCCCCGCGCTCAGCGGAAAGTAGATTTTAAAGACACTCCCCCGGCCGACTGCACTGTCAACGGTTATAAATCCTTCATGATTTTTAACAATGCCATGGACGACGGCAAGGCCCAACCCTACCCCTTCGCCGTATTGTTTTGTGGTGAAATAGGGCTCGAAGATTCTTTTCATCACGGCCTGCTCCATCCCTCTTCCCGTGTCTTCGACCATCAGCAGGGCATGGGGCACCGGTTTCACGTCCGGCCGGGCAACATCGGCGATGTCCGTATGTTTGATACTGGTCAGTGTGACCGTTATTTTTCCCTTCATGTCGTCCATGGCCTGTCCGGCGTTTGTCCCCAGATTGATGAGAACCCGCTGTATCTGGATCGGATCACCGGCGATGCTGATGTCAGGGTCTTCAATATTGAGATGAATATCGATGGATGCGGGAAGGCTGGATCGAAGAAATTTTATCGTGTCTTTGAGAATGGGCTTTAACGGAAAGCTTCGCTTTGTATGTTCGCCCATGCTGGCAAACGTCAGAATCTGACCGATGAGTTCCTTTGCCCGGTGACCGGCGTCGACAATTTTTGACAGGCGGTTTCGAACAGGGCTTTTTGTGGGGAGATCAAACATTTCAATCATTTCTGCGTTTCCGATGATCACCCCGAGAATATTATTGAAATCATGGGCAATGCCTCCGGCAAGGGTCCCGATGGCCTGCATCTTTTGCATTTCAATAATTTTATTTTCCAGGTTTTTCCGCTCGGTGATATCCGTGACGATCCCTTCAATGGCTGCCGGCTGCCCGTCGCTACCGCAAACCAGAACGCTGCGCTGATGGACCCATTTCTCGTCTCCGTGTCTGTCGATAATTTTGTATTCATAATACGGACGGATTTTACTGGTGTTGAATCTCCCCCATATTTTTTTGAATTCAGACTGAAACGCCGGATGAATGATGGCTTTGACGAATTCAACAAATGTTTGAAACCCGGATATCTCCTCCGGGGAGTATCCGGTTATGGCCGTCGACGCGGGACTTGCGTATTCGTATTTCCCGTCCGGAAGGGACGCGCGAAAGATCATATCTTTTGCATTCTCAGCCAGCATTCTAAACAGTTGCTCGCTTTGACGGAGCGCCCGGTCGGACTGTTCGCGTTCGAGCTCGGCTGCTGCCCGGAATGCAAAAAGGCGAAGGACATTGCGGGTCAGCTTTTCATTTTTAAATGTCTTGCCGTCCATGACCGCCAGGAGCCCGATGGGGCTGCTTTTGGAATCATGCAGGAGCGCACCGGCGATGCTGTGGATCTCCCAATCTCTTATAATGCAGGAATCAGGAAAACCATTTGCCATACCTGATGCGTTGATGACAAATCCGTCGGTTACTATTTTTTCAAAAGGGGAGCCTTTCAGATCGCAGTCGAATCCCTCCCGGAAAGTTCCCCGGCTGAAAGCGGCGATGATGTTTATTTTATCGGTTCGCCCGCCGGAGAACCTGCCGATCAGCGCATGGTTCGCCTCCAGAACATCGGCCAGATAGTTCATCAGCGATTTGAAAAATTTCTCGCCCACAAGGCCGGTGATTTCTTCGGCGATGTTCCGGATGGCCTTTTCCGAGGTTTTCTGTTCTGAAATATCATAGCCGGTCGATTCGATTTCTATGATTCGTCCGCTATCGTCAAAAAGGGCCCGGTCGGTCCACTGATGCCATGCGGCGGTGCCGTCGGGGAGCATCACGCGCCGTTCGCCGGAATGGGCGGGATGAGCGGAGGAGAGTTTTGCGATTTGGGCTTTGATGGCTTTCTGCTCTTGGGGATGAATAAAGTCTGTAAATGAGGATTGCATGATTGTTTCTGGGGTTTTTCCGAAAAGGTTGCAGTAATTGCGATTGGCGAAAAGATGAAACCCATTCGGCTGCCAGCGGACAATAAATCCAGGGCGATCCTCGACCAGGCTCCGGTATCTTTTTTCACTGGCCTTGAGCTGGTCTTCAATGCTAATCAAAGATTCCGCATTTTTTTCTTTATGCTGCCCTTTTTTGGTAATCCGCTTATTCTTTGACATGATTCATAAGTCATTGAACCGGGGGAATCCGGCGTTTTTTTGTTTTCAATAATGATTGATTGTTTTATTCTTAAAAAAAATTTTCCGGATCATAGATTTTCATGTATAGTATCTTGCATTATACGCAAAATCAATCATTTAAAAAAATAGACGCCCCGCATTGAAGGGGGCAAGGAGCCGTTGAATGGAAAATTTAAAATATCATGTCAAGGACCACATCGGGTATCTCTCCCTGAACCGGCCGGACAAATACAATGCATTTGACGGGCAGATGGTGGAGGCGTTTGAGCAATTCTGGCAGGACCGGAGGTATGATGAAGACGTTCGGGTTGTTATTTTAGACGGCGGGGAAGCCAAAGGGTTTTGCGCCGGCCTGGACATGACGACATACGCAGTTGAAATGTATGACAAGTCGCCTACAGCCATTTACAACGCCCAGGCGCGTATGGCCCGGACGCTGATGGCCATGCGTCAGGCGCCCCAGCCGATTGTCTGCTGTGTTCACGGCTCGGCATCCGGCATCGGTTTTTCCCTGGCAATGGCTTCGGATATCCGGATCATGGCTGAAGGCTCCCGGTGCAATGCGGCTTATATCAACATCGGCTTGGGCGGGGCGGACATGGCATCCAGTTACTTTCTCCCCCGGCTCATCGGGTCGGGCCGGGCCAATGAATTTCTGCTCACCGGTAATTTTATGAGTGCCCAGGAAGCCCTGTCGCTGGGGTTTGCCAGCCGCGTCGTGCCCAAAGAAAAAATGATGGAAACCGCGGAGGAACTGGCCAGAACCATGGCCGGCAAAACGCCTCTGGCGCTTCGCATGACCAAGGAGGCCATCAACGTAAATTTAGATGCCGGCGGTCTTGAGGCAGCCCTGCACATGGAAGACCGCAACCAGGCCATGCTGATCTATTACCTGAAACTGATTTCTGGAAAATAAACTCCGGAACGTCTGAATTGGTAAAATATTTTTGAATTCGCTAGATCATCCACAAGAGGGGATTGGTTTTCAGATATGAACCAGACATTGGACAAAGCCGTTGAAGCATACGGCGGCAGAGAGAAGTGGGCAAAAGCAAAGTCCATAGAGGCTGAAATCAGCGCCAATGGTTTGGCCTTTATATTAAAACGCAGGCCTCCGTTTAACCGCGCACGGTTTGTAATGGATGTCTCCCGTCCATATTCCCGCATAAAGCCTATCGGCGAGAAGCCGGAGATAACAGGCGTTCTGGATGGTTCTGATGTTTATCTGGAGAATGCAAACAGCGAAACAATTCAGGAACGCAAAGACGCGCGCCAATATTTCCCTGGGGGCAGGCGGTTTTTTTATTGGGATGATCTCGACATGGCATATTTTGCCAATTACGCTACGTGGAATTACCTGACCCTTCCTGCCCTTTTGATGCGCCCCGATATCATCTGGAAAGAGTTAGAAACAGGGTTGTTGGAGGCAGTGTTTCCCGATAATATACCGACCCATTGCCGGGTCCAGCGGTTTCGTTTTGACCGGGGTACAGGGCTCCTGGTGCAGCATGATTATACGGCTGAGGTGATCAGCAGTCTGGCCAAAGCAGCCCATGTTGTTCTGGATCATTCCGAATCAGAAGGATTTCAGTATACCTCACACCGGCGGGTGACCCCCCGGTCTTTTACCGGAAAGCCATTGCCTTTGCCCACCTTGATTGAAATCATCGTACATGATTTTCATGTGAATGATTAAGATCGCTGCCAGGATGAGATAGTTCAAATAAGAGGCTGACCGCTTTTATACTGTGCCGCCTGATTTCTGAAGCGGAAGCGTTTTGGGGCGGATATCTTTCCACCGGTCGCCCACGGGGCATGCGCGCATGCACTCGATGCAATTGTCCACATCCGTTATATAGGTCTGGCCGCTTTCAACCAGCAGATCCCGTTTGTTGAAATGGTGGCGCAGCATCCGGATGAAAGCGGGCCATTCCCCGATGCTGGCCGGCGGCAGGCGTTTGAAACCGTATGACCAGTAGACGAAACATGGGTCCACATCATATCCGTCATCTTTCAGCGCGCCGGACGGGCAGGCTTTAATGCACAGGCCGCAGCCATTACAGAGATTCAGCTCCCGCTTGGAATCAGCCGCGAGCGGCGCCTCCGTGACAATGGCGCAAAGTCTCTGATGCGGCCCGAATTCAGGGGTAAGCAGCAGGTTGTTCTTTCCGATCTCGCCCATGCCGCAGCTTATGGCCGCATGCTTGAGGGAGATAAATCCCAGGGCCCGGGTCTGGCGGAATTTTTTCCCGGTCCTGGGGTTGTTTTTAAAAATCTCCACGGGTTTGTCCGCTGAAATCGGCAGCGACAAAAAACCTTCGCGCTCAAGCATGCGTCCGAGTTTTTCTGCAGTGGCATCCAGAAGCCGGGATGTCTGCATTTTGTTTCGGGTCCAGAGCATGATGTCCGGTGAATAGACAGCGCCCAGGGAATGCGCCACGGCCATCACGATGACGCTTTTGGCGGTGGGCATCAGATCAGTGGCCGGCCTGGGAGGATGGGCCAGAATCAGATTGGTCGCGTCCGCGATTCCCACCAGGTCGATGCCTTCAGCCAAAATTAGTTTTTTAACTGATGCGGCATCAAATTTTCCCGGGTTTTCCATATTGGATAAAATCATACTGGATCCCTCCGTAATGCTTTCGGTATTTCAGATTCGCAAGGCACGCCCGTTGCGCAAAGGCCGCATCCATAGATAAAAATATGATAATGTTTGTTGCAATATTTCAGGGACGACGCCACTTTCTGGTAGCAGGCTTCCTTGTCATGGGCATTTTCAGCCGTGATCGCGTTTACGGGGCAGCGTCTGGCGCATTTCAGGCACTTGTGCCCCTGATAATGAAGGCAATAGGCGTGGATGTCATCGGGCCGATTGCGGTTGGGCGTGAGTTTCAAATTGACCACGAAACTGCCCAGACGGTGGGCGCACCCTTTTTCCGTGATGAGAAAATCCTGCATGCCGAATGTGCCTAAACCTGCGGCATAGGCGATATGTCTGTGGGACCATGGCGACGCCCAGCCGACTTTCGGATACCGTTTTTTGTTAAACATGGGCGTCACATCCGGTGATACAGCCAAAATCCCCCGGCCCATCAGGTCACTGACAATTTCACGCACAATGGTCTGACTGAGAATTTCACCCAGAAGCCGGGTCTGAGCCCATCGTTCCGAAGGCCAGTCCGTTGCGGCGGCATTATCTCTTTTTGTGTTTCGGGTAATGGGCATCACAAATGAAACCACGCTGATTTCATTGGGTTCAGGCGGTCTGACGCCGTTGTTTTTTGCCTGCCAGGCAATGATCTCCCAGGGAGTGAAATGATGGGGGCCGATAAGCTCTTTTAATCGGTTGAAGATGGGGTCATTGCCGGCCACAAATCCGACCAGGGGTTCATCGAAAATCGGTTCGCTAAAAAATGGATATTCCATGCCATTGTCCGGATGGGTTGCGATTTTATCTTTAATGGTCTTAATGAACCATTCTTCATCGGGCATTGGAACTGCATCTGACAAACAGGAATTATGATTGAACTCCGGCTGTTTGGGAAAGAATTTTCCCAGCATCTCGCCAATGGCATTTTTCATCCCCTCAATATCCGACAGAAATGAAAACCTGCGGTAACGGTCTTGCATCCTTTTGCGCTTGCCCATGTTTT
>JALOPH010000204.1 GCA_025453995.1 Desulfobacterales bacterium | reverse complement strand
TAAGCTCCCTGCGGCTGAATAATACTGAATAGTTCTGGATGCCTGTTTTTTCAGAAATTTGCTTGGCGGTTTCCCGGCAGGCAGCTTCATCAATGGCATGCACCATTGTATAAAGGTTGTAAGGCCAGTCTTTTTGAGGGTCCCGCCGGTAGCAATGGGATACCTGCTTGAATTTTGCAACTTCTTTTCCCACGTCATCGATCCTGCTCTCTTCTACCTGCCAGGCGATCATGGCATTGGCGTTGAACCCGGATTTCTGATGGCGAAGGGTGGCGCCGAACCGTCGGATGACGCCTCGCTCGGTGAGATTTTTCAAAACAGTTAAAACCGCATCTTCCTGAATGCCAAGTTTTTCGGCAACCTCCAGATACGGCTTTTTTGTGATGGGAAGATCTCCCTGAATGAGAGAGATGATTTTTTTTTCAATCTCGGTTAGCATATCTTATCCGGAAACAGTCGTTTGATATCTTCGTTTGTGGCCTTGCAGATTCCCCGTTCGGTGATAAACGCGGTGATCAGGCGGGCCGGGGTCACGTCAAAGGCATAATTGGCTGCCGGGCTGTTTTCAGGCAGGAGAAGATTCTCCTTGGTTTTTGGTTTCCCGGGCATGTACCGGACCTCGTCTTCATCCCTTTTTTCAATGGGTATGCCTTTGACTCCGCCGGCGATGCTCCAGTCAAAAGTGGAGGAGGGAAGCGCCACGTAAAACGGGATGTTGTTGTCTTTGGCGGCAAGCGCTTTCAGGTATGTGCCGATTTTATTGGCTACATCGCCGGTATAGGTGGTCCGGTCCGTTCCCACAATGACCATATCCACCATGCCATGCTGCATGAGATGGCCGCCGGTGTTGTCCACGATCACCGTGTGCGCTACGCCGCGCTGGCTCAGTTCCCAGGCGGTGAGCCGGGCGCCCTGATTAAGGGGCCGGGTCTCATCCACCCACACATGCACATCAATACCGGCCTCAAACGCCGTGTAAATGGGCGCGGTGGCCGTTCCCAGTTCGATGCAGGCAAGGGCCCCGGCATTGCAGTGGGTCAAAATGTGAACGGTTTTTCCGTTTTTGATCCGCGATGCCTCCCGGATCAGTTCAAGCCCGTATCCGCCGATTTTTCTGGAATTTTCAGCTTCTTCCTCGGCGATTTCACCGGCTTCCCTCCGGGCCCGGTCGATCCGGCCTTTTGGAGTATTTTCAGCCAACACAGCATCCAGGGTCCGGTTGACGCCCCATGCAAGATTGACGGCCGTGGGTCTGGCGCGGATCAGGCGACGGGCTTCCGTCTCCAAATAGGGATCATCCATGACGCGTTCCTTGCCGGCTTTTGCTGCGATAAAAATTCCGTATGCGCCGGTGACGCCGATCAGTGGGGCTCCCCGGACCACCATGGTTTGGATGGCGGCGATCACTTCGTCAGTCGATAGGAGCTTTAATGTTTTCAGCTCATGGGGAAGCATCCGTTGATCGATCACTGTGACCGCATCTTCTTTCCGGTCAAGCCAGATAGGACGCAGAGGGTGAGTCGCTTCAATCATTTTTAATTCCATTTCTTGACATCATCAGCGGCTTATAGTTTATTAAGGCAAATTTTTTAACTTAAAAAGGCGGCGTCCCGCTATATGGGAATTCAGAAAATAACCATTATTCAAGCGTTCTGGCAGATCCCTTTGATTCTGCTGATCGCACTTGCGATTGGAATAGGATTCAACCAGTTCCGGAGCAATCCCCTGCCGATGGTATGCAACTGGACAGAAGTAGCCGATCATGGTTTGAGCATATCTCTTACAAAAGCAGCCCGGTTATTTCAACAAAATAAAGCTGTTTTTCTTGATGCCCGGCCGGCTGATTTCTATGACCAGGGACATATCAAAGGCGCACTGAGCCTGCCGTGGAATATGGTAGATGAGAAAATCATGGAAGTCATGGACAAGATCCCTTCGGATGCCACCATTATCACTTATTGCGATGGAGCGACCTGCGAGCTGTCCGAAATGCTGGCGGAATATATGATTGATATGGGATTTGAGGATGTTCATACGCTGATAAATGGATGGACCTTATGGAATCAACAGAATCTGCCGGTCGAAGGGGTGGAATAATATGTCTATACAGGTGTTAATCCATGAAGTCTCATGATCCGAATGCCCATGCCGGCACTTCATGCGGTCCCCCGGATTATCCGCCCCATCATGGCAATAGCCGCCACCCTCATCACCAGTATCTGTCTGAACCCAGCGCCACACGATTGTTGATGACCCTTGTGATCAATTTTATCATACGATGCGGTCCACAATTTCAGCGATTTTACAGCCATTTTCATATCGTATATATCGCTTCGGATAAGCCGGAAAGGAGCGTCCGCCCGTCTTACGTTCGGATATCAGCGCGCGGAAATAATCGGCGCCCTGTTCAACGTGGCGATCCTCATATGCGCCGTTGTTTTTATTCTCTATGAAGCCCTTGGCCGGTTGTATCGCCCCCAGACCGTGTCAGGGGAGCTTGTCATCATTTTGGCCGTTGCGGGAATTGTCGGAAACGGATTTTCAGCGCTGCTTCTGTATAAGGATTCCAGATATAATTTGAATATAAGGGGCGCCTTTCTGCATATGCTTGGCGATTTTTTGACGTCGATCATGGTGCTGATTGTGGGCGTGGTGTTGTTGTTCAGGCCCTGGTACTGGATGGATCCCATCCTCTCTTTTCTGATCGCTGTGTTTATACTGAAGAATTGCTGGGCGGTTCTGGCGGAAGCCGTGTCCATTCTGATGAATGCGGCGCCCAAAGGTCTGGATTTAAAACTTGTTCAGGAATATCTTGAAAACCTGCCGGGAATTCAATCCGCGCACTACATGCACGCATGGAATCTTGGAAGCAATGGGATTGCCTTCAGCTGTCATCTGACTGTATCTGACCGGATGATCAGCGACAGTGAAGTCCTGGCGGAAAAAATCCGACACCATCTGTTTCATCAGTTCGGGATCGATCATCCGCTGATTCAATTTGAGACCACCACATGCGGGAATGGAACAATGCTGTGTGAATTGTCTAAGCCGGAGCTGGGTATGTCCGCAATTTCAAAGTGGAGCAGTATCCCCAAAAGCATTGATCATTCAAAGCTTATGGGAATATTAACCGCGATGATCCGGCTGATTCTTGGAGGCATTTTTATCATTGCTGGCGCTCCAAAAATCTTCTATCCGACGGAGTTTGCCGAAGCGTTGTTTAACTATCAGATTCTGCCGGATGTTTTGATCAATTTTGTTGCGATAACTCTCCCCTGGGTTGAAGTAATCATCGGCGGAATGCTTGTTGTGGGCTTGTGGATGCCCGGGGCTATTTTGATTTACAACGGGCTGATGATTTCTTTCATCGCCGCCCTCGCATACAATACTTACCGGGGGCTTGACATTCACTGCGGGTGCTTTTCATCCGGCTCCAGCGATGTCATAAGCCTTGAAACAGTTCTAAGGGACATTTTGATTCTCAGCATGTCTTTGTATCTTTTTTATGCCGTTTATTTTAATCAGCATAATAAAGATTCATTAGAGATGAGGGATTAGCACAAATATCAAAATGCTTATCAGTTTATCAAAGGACCGATCTTCCTTCTATTAAGGGTCGGGATTTGATCAGTCTTGAAAAACTTCTGATTTAGTTAAAATACCGATACGCTATCTGCGTTAGTCTCTGAGCTGCCAGCCCAGTCAAAACTCTTCGCTCACTGACAGTCCGAAGTATTGGCGTAACTTGCTGGGAAATCGAAGCTGATCTGTTGATTCGTGTGAGATGGCGCCATCCCCGGAGTTGAAAATATTGAAACAAGAAACATGACAAGTATAAAAATCAGACTATAGCAAACATTGGATTTGGAATAATGCTTTTTCATGATACCCCCCCTTTTTTTTCTTGATAACGGGTAACTAATTTTTCAAGATCTTTGACAACCAGCGCATTGACAAACATGCCGCTTTCAACAGCCATTATCTTGAGCCTTTTCCAAAGTCCCGCATCTAATCTAATGGTCACCTGTTTGAAGTTTTCCCTGTTGTTCATTAACGCCCTCCCTTTTCTAAAAACGTCAATAAATTAAATATGTCTGAATTGTTTCTCCCTGATCTGCTTCAATATTTAGTTTCCTATGGATTGCTTTATTTTAATGACAAATTGATTCTTTAAAAAAAAATTGTCAATCAAAATTATTGTCAAAATGTCTTTTTAGAGGATAAGTAATTAATTATAAAGAAAAATAAAAAAATCTAATTTCTCATGTCCGCCTATCAGATATGTCTGTAAATGATGGGGCGCGGGTGTAACGCATTTTGATGGGGATTTATGCAGGCTTTTGAAGCGCAATCGGAAATCCCTTTTTGGCGCAAAATTTTTGCGCCAAAAAGGGATGAAATACGTTGTCAATTCCTTTCAATGAAATATTTTTTTGCTCCAACGGCCAGCAGAATCAGGCCGATGAGCCCCATGGCAATGGGGGGTATAAAATTGTGAAACCCTTCCAGTTCCGGGCTGATATATATTTTGACGGTTTTCATATAAATAGTCCAGCCGATCCCGCCGGATACGGCTAAGAGTCCTAAAATCAACCGGGTCCCCCCTCCCAGCCGAAGGATGCGGCGGGTTTTTTCTTCCTCGTTTAGAACTTCATATCGCTGTTTCATTTTATCGTGAATAATATAGGCTGCGACCAGGATGATAATGGTCAGGCTGGTGACAAATTCCCACATGTAATAATATTCAGGCGCCATTTAAAAACCTCTTTTGTTGATGGTGGTTTATAAACAATTTTAACTCGGCCATTCAATTCTTTCAAATATCGGCTTCATACAATATAAAATTTTCAAAACCAAAAGAAAATTGATGAATATTCTGTATTCTGACTCCTGGATTCTAAACTATTAAATCTTTATCCCCGGCCAGCTGGAAACCGGTTCCGTGGACCGGACCAGATGCATGCCTGCCTGAGCAAATCGTCTGAAGGCTTCATCAGCCTGTTTTGTATAATCAATGACTCCCGGAATGACCACCGGTGAGGAGCAGTCTTCCAGAAGATAGATTTTCCGGGCAATTTTTTCATCTTTGGTCAGGATCTCGTTTAACAGGTCATCGATGGTCCATGCCACGCAGTGGCTTTTTGCCTGACCCGCGATGATGACGGCATCAGCATCCATCAGGAGTCTCAAGAATTTTGTGTTTTTCGGCGCCACCACCTGTCCGCCGGGGCCTGTGGTGACTTCCGGCGTTAGTACCGAATAGTTTTCGGTCAGGGGATGGTTCCCTTTAACCTGAAAACCCGGCTGGCTGCACCGCGCGATGCTGTGGAAGAATATGGCCTCTTCAACGGCAGATACAAGCGCGTGGCCGATGCCGCCCAGCATGGCGTGAAAGGGCCATATGGTCAATTCATACTTGCCGCCTTGTTTAAGCTGTTTTGCATAATGTTCCAGGAATTTCTGGCCATATTCCGTGTCAATATGAAGGCTGTGGGACAGGTCGGCGTTGAACCGCCAGGTTCCATTATGGATATCTTGTTCGGAAATAAGTGTATATGGTTGCGGATGCTCCCCCCTGTCATTGATCAAGAAAATGCTGTGGAAGATCTGGGCAGCCTGGTGCGTGTCCAGGGTCGGGTATATCCGGGTCAGCCGATGAAGGTTTTGATAAATAAACTCACAGAGCCGTTGATTGTCATCCACCGCGCCGGTCCCTGATGCCCCGCCCACAAACAATTCAAACCCTGGGATGCAGAACGTGTTCTGGACATCCACCAGGAGGAGATAGATATTGAAGGAGTCATGGGAAGCCGGGGTGATCCGATGCTCGATGGCCCATGCTTCGGCCTGGCCTGCACGGACCTGATAGGGCACCCGCCATACATCACCCACGGTTTTTTTATTGTAAAATCCGGGAATCGGCAGCGCATTCATGATGAGGCCCTTTGATCAAGGATATGCCCAATCTGATCGTTTTTTTGCTGCCAGAGCGAGTTTAACCATGATTGAAATCGTTTCTGGAAAGCTTCATCATTAAAATAATCGCCGAGAATATTTTTTGTTACAGGAATTTGTTCCACCCGCACAATGATTTCATCAAGCTCTCCACAGGCGTATTCCCAGATGTTTTTGACGCCATGGGGATAAATGATGGTGGCGTTGAGGATGGTTTTGAATTGATCGCCCAGAGCGTTCAATACAAAAGCAGTGCCGCCGGCCTTGGGGCGAAGCAGATGCTTAAACGGCGATTGCTGGCGTTGATGCTTTTCCGGTGTGAAGCGCGTTCCCTCGACAAAATTCATCACGGAAACCGGCATTTCTTTAAATTTTTTACACGCCTTTTGGGTGGTTTCCAGGTCTTTTCCCCTCAGGTGGGGGTTTTTTTCCAGGGTATGCTTTGAAAAACGGTGCATGACCGGATAATCCAGCGCCCACCAGGAAAAACCGAGCACCGGAATCCACATCAACTCCTTTTTGATGAAAAATTTTAGAAATGGAATTTTTTTCAAAAAAATTTTTTCAAGCACCAGAATATCCACCCAGGTTTGATGGTTGGACAAAACCAGATAAGAGCCGTTTTTATCCAGATTTTCAACGCCCCTGATATCCCATCGCACGGGGATCATGAAATCAAAGATCTTGTCGTTCCAGACATTCCAGGTCTGGCAGACAAATGTAACCCCGGCGCTTAACATTTTTCGAACGGCCGAAACCGGTATCAGAAACTTCAGTATGCCGATTGCAAAGAGCGGAAACATCCAGAATAGAGTGTTGATTACGACCAGCATAAAAACAATCGCGCCCCGCATCTGGCCCGGCAAGAGCTTATTCAGCGTTTCCCTCCTTTCAAATTGCATGTATTTTTCCATTGATTCCCTCTTGAAGATTCATATGTTGTGGTCCCATGATAACCAATAGAAATACATCGATTATCGGCGCAGGTAAGCGCAACGTCCCTTAAAGGCGGAACTGTCATATGATCAAGCTTATTTTTTATATAGTAAAAGCGGATTTCTGGCAAGTTTTCTTCAGATAAATTTTCTTCAGATAAAAATGAATCGTCCAACCTGCATATCATATGAGAGTATCTTTTTGTGCGTGTATGTATATAAAAAAATACATCTTATGCCGCCTGCTATATTGGAAGACCGAAAGGCCCGCCCGTGCGATCAAGCGCTATTTTTTTGTCTTATTTTGAGGTTGTTGTTCTTTTCTTATAAGCATATTCATAATATTTTGAATTTATTATATATTTTTTGACAATCGATATTTGCTGGCCGTCATCCCATTCTTCCGAAAACAGAGGCCCGATGGCGGATGGTTTGAATTGTTTGAACCGCCTGTTTCATTGATGACTTGGCATCCGCTTTGCAAGTACATTGTTTGGCACGTTCGGAAAACACAAATGGTATTTGATCAAAATGCTTTGCAGGAGCGAAGGCCATGGAAAAAATAACGCGCGTCAAAAACATTTCAATAAATATGCGCCATGAAGCAGGATATCGTGGGGGAAAAATGAAAAATTTTTTATTCATCATGGCGGTCTGCTCATGTCTGATTTGTGGCGCGAATTCAGAAGTCATGTCAGTCGTATCGGGCTGTCCCGTATTGCCAGGCGATAATATATGGAATGCGCCGGTGGATACACTTCCTGTAGATCCCAATTCCGATGCCTATATCGCCAGCATCGGGGCGGCCGCCGGCCTTCATCCGGATTTCGGCTCTGGCCTCTGGGACGGCGGGCCCATTGGAATTCCTTTTGTTGAGGTGCCGGGCACCCAGCCCCTGGTGAGGGTAACTTTCGGATATGATGATGAAAGTGACCCCGGGCCTTATCCCATCCCGCCGGGCGCTCCCATTGAGGGCGGTCCTGCCAGCGACGGCGACCGGCATATTCTGATCATCGACCGGGATAACTGCATCCTGTATGAACTTTTTTATGCATTTCCTCAATCGGATGGATCATGGACCGCGGGGTCGGGCGCTATTTTCAATTTAAATTCCAATGCACTGCGGCCGGCCGGGTGGACATCGGCCGATGCGGCCGGTCTGCCCATTTTTCCGGGTCTGGTCCGTTATGATGAGGTGGCTTCCGGTGAAATCAAGCACGCCATAAGGTTTACGGCGCCCAAAACCCGGCGGGCATATGTGTGGCCCGCCCGGCATTATGCGTCCAGCCTGACAGATTTGAAGTACCCGCCCATGGGGCAGCGGTTTCGCCTTAAGGAAAGTTTTGATATTTCGGGATTTGCGCCCCAAGTCCAGGTTATCCTGACAGCGCTTAAAAAATACGGCATGATTCTGTCCGACAATGGATCGAGCTGGTTTATCAGCGGCGCGCCCGATGAGCGCTGGAACAATGATATCCTCCGTCAATTGAAGCAGGTGGCCGGATCGAATTTCGAGGCGGTGAATGTTTCCTCTCTCATGGTGGATGCAAATTCAGGTCAGGTCAATATTTCCAGCATACCGCAGGCGCCTTCAAATTTAAATTCTGTTTTAAATGGACCGGATATCTCTCTGGTCTGGGCGGACAACAGCTCCAATGAAGCATCCTTTGTCCTTGAACGTCGGATCGACAGCGGAGCATTTTCCGTGTTAAGCCAGTCTATCCCGCAGAACACGGAATCTTTTCTGGATGCCGGGATTTTAACAAACCATATATATGTATATCGTGTAAAAGCCCGCAACAGCTTCGGAGATTCCGGCTATTCCAACGAAACAGTTCAAGAAGTGATTTCAACAATTTTTGAATTGACGGTTTCCAGCTCATCAGGCGGGGCGGTGACAGTACCCGGCGAAGGAAAATTCTCTTATCCTGCCAATTCAGTGGTGAATCTGGAAGCGGTGCCTGATCCGGGATATGAATTTGTGATCTGGACAGG
>JALOPH010000203.1 GCA_025453995.1 Desulfobacterales bacterium | reverse complement strand
ATATTTAATAAGTTATTAATATTAATTATGTGGCGCATAAGAGAACATAACGATTTAAATAAGATAATCGCAAAACTGCCATTACAAGTTGTCAAAAAATACGAACTTTGGAAAAATATCATTTTTCGACATGGGCCAGAAAAGTTACGTGAATTTCCAGGTTTTCATGATGAAAAATTAAAAGGAGAACTGGAAGGACAACGATCATCGCGGCTCAATATCCAATATCGGGTTATTTATTCCATTGAAAATGAGATATTTGCAGTTTATGTGATTGATATCACACCACATAAATATTAAGGAGTTAATAAAATGAAAACAGATAAAACTAATTATAAACCGGCTAAACAGCATACTATTTTAACCACCGGAGAAGTAATTAAAATGCTGCGTGAGTTAAAAGGATGGACACAAGAAGAATTGTCAAAATATTGCGCTATCAATGCCAAAAATATTAGCATGCTTGAGAACGATAAATTGGAGATCGGTAAAAAAAGAGCTGAACAACTGGCTAAGGCATTTAATGTGCACCCTGCTATAATTATGTTTCCTGAATACGAATCAAAAGAAATTCAAAAAGCGGCATAACCCGCTTAACTTGTTAGGGACTCAACAATAAAATATTATGGAAGATAGATGTATAGCATTCACAAAGAATGGCCGTTGCAAAAGGCAGGGACGAGGGCTCTGTCATCAGCATAAATGGTCATTCCCATTTTCTGATATAATAATGGATAGGAAAAAACATGAAATTTGAATGGGACCCCAAGAAGGCTGGGAAAAATCTCAAGAAGCATGGTGTTACTTTTGAAGAAGCAGCGACAGTCTTCGGTGATCCTCTGGCTGTGACATTTCATGACCCTGATCATTCATCTGAAGAAGAGAGGCAATTGACTTTTGGGCAGACTCTTCAGAGACGACTTATCGTGGTTTCCCACACGAGGCGTGGGGAAAGAACAAGAATTATAAATGCGCGTCTTATGGACCGCAATGAAAGGGTGATCTATGAAAAAGGTTAAAAAAACAGACGAACTCCGCCCGGAGTATAAGCGGGAAGATCTTGGTGTAGGAGTCCGTGGAAAATATTTTCAAGACTATTGCAAGGGAACAAATCTTGTACTTCTAAGCCCCGACGTGGCAAGGGTATTCTCTTCCGAAAAAGCCGTAAATGAAGCTTTACGATCTCTCATTAATTTGGCAGAGAAATCTACAGGCCGAACAAGGCGTTCCGCCGGATCGGCTAAAAAACAGGCCTCCCGTTGAACTTTGCGTTCTGCAACAGGCAACAGGAAAATGCAGCGTAATCTTTCAGATATTTTTATTGAAATAGCGTTTCAAGGCTTGAAGAGTCCAAAATTTGGGCATTCGGAAGTGATACATCCATTAATGATGTTAGCCCATATTGCATGGCAGCGAGAGACTTCAGATCCTCACTTCATGAATGGACAATATGAAAAGGAATTTGCTAGATTCAATTTTTCAAAAAAGAAGTTGGCATCTGAACTAATTTCAACGGACTGGAGTGTAATTCTTCAAAGAATGCAGGAATACAAAAAGTTAAGATTTCCAGATGATAATCGTATTGTGACTTTATGTGGATTTACAACACGTGGAACACTGAGAGTAGAGTGGAAATAATTGGAATGTAGAACCTTTCAGTCCATGGAATTCCCGGGACATGATACTTAATTCCAGCATGAAAATGCACTGGATTAACCGATGATTTTTCATGTTAAAAAACCACTTCACCAATCAAACTTTTAGTCAAAAATATAACCATAATTTGGACCAAAATTAAATATGAATTATCGTATACAAAAATGACAAAACGAAAATATATCCGCCGCTGAAGTGGATATTGATGAGTTATAACTATAAACTTACCATAATATAATTCGCCTCAGCGAATTATATCAAATGCTGCAACTGCTTTAGAAAGATTTCTTCCTGCTCGTCTAAAATTTCCCGCAAAATGGAAATGGTGGTCATGGGGTTCATAATCACGCTGCGCAGCACCACGATTTCATCATCCGGATCATTGTTGACCTTGAATTTTGTTCTTGAAACAAAACTCGATCCCGCCTCGCGCTGAATCCGCTGCAAATCACGGTTGACGGCGTTCAATTTCTGGTTGATCTGCCGTCGCTCGTCCGCTCCGACCCGCATGAGCCGGTTCTGCAAATTCCTGGGGCAAATCCGGTAAGTAAGGATATTAAGCTCCGGCGGCGTCACCAGTTGAAAATTGTCCCGGCTGCGGATCTCCTCGGCAAAATCCGCCGCTGTTTCTATCCCGTGGTCAATGAGCAGGGAATAGCCTTTGGCGCCCATGATTTTTAAGGCGCAGTCCAGCACCAGTGAATTGGCCTCTCTTGAACCTGAGAGGGTTTTGATGCCTAAGTCCACGGAACCCCAGCGGTTGACATAGTTGGCATGATAGGCGATGGCATCCATGCTCAGGGGGTCTTTGAAATAGAGCATGCCGCAGCTCATGGGCATATAAAACTGTTTGTGTCCGTCAATGGTGACCGAATCGGCAAAATCAATTCCGCTCAATAAATGCCTGTATTTTTTTGAAAAGAGCGTGGCTCCGCCCCAGGCTGCATCCACATGAAAATGGATTTTATGGCGGCTGCAGATTTCGGCGATCTGCTCTAAGGGGTCCACGGTCCCGGTTTCAGTGGCGCCGGCAATGCCCACAATGGCCAGGATGCATGTGCGGGGGCTGTGTGTCTTCAAGCGGGAGATGGTGTTTTTGAGATGATGGATATTGATCTTGTTGCTGGCGTCAAGATCAATGGGAAGAATATCTTCCTGATGGGTGATGCGGCCTCCTGCGCCCATGGAGGACAGAAGGTCCCTCAGGGCTACTACAACATCGCTGACATGCTGGGCGCGGTCATACGCCGCGGTGGTGCCGCCTTCCACAAAAGCGCCCAGCGATGTATCGGCGTTTTGGACATGCTCCCGGTAAAAAGCCTCGGTCTTGTCATAGATCATGCGATGGATTTTGGCGATCACCTGTTTTTCAATGATAGACACCACCTTGGATGTCTCAAGTTTGACCACATTCTGATTTAACGCCGCCACAATGGTTTTTAAGTGCACCATGAAAAACGGGATCGCCGAAGTCATGTGCCCCACAAAATAAGGGGATGCCACATTGACCGCGTGGGGAGCGATTTCCTTGATCAGGCAGGTAATGACGTCGGCGAGTTTTTTCTCCGGGTTTTCGCTGATGAGCGTGTCTGTGAAGGATTCGGAGAGATCCTTGAGGCTTCTGGCCTCTGTGATGCCGACGTTTTTCTTTAAAAAATCATGAAGCCCGAAAAGAATCCGCTCCATGTATTTGATCAGCGTGGCCCGGCAGTCGTCGTCTTCGGGCCGGATAAAGACTTTAAACAGGCGTTCCCAATCCGCAACCAGATCTGTTTTGGGCTGTATCGTCGCGTACTCAGCCATTTATTCCAGCATTATTTTTTCAGGTTATTCATGATTGCCATTTACAATCGGATTTTTTTTTTTTAAAGTGGACTTACATAATCCGATAACAAATTCATCTTTTTTTTTCATCTGGTTATCGGTTTTGTCCTGATTCGTCAACATTAAACACGTATTTCATCAGACCGGGAAACTTTCTTGTTCAATTTGCGCCCGTCAGCAAAAGGCTAAAAAAAAGACCAAAACTCAGGCATGGAGGCGGAAATGGCGGATATTGCCAGCATCATCAGCCGGCAGCGGCAATTTTATTATCTGGGGCATACGCGAGACATATCATTTCGACTTAATCAGCTCAAAATTCTTCAGCGCGCGGTTATTGAAAAAGAGAATCAGATTTTAGAGGCCCTATACGCGGATTTGAAGAAATCTCCTTATGAGGCCTACCTGACGGAAGCCGGGCTCGTCCGGGAGGAAATCCGTTTCTATATAAAACATCTGGCGAAATGGGCCAGGCCCAGGCGGGTGAAAACCCCTTTTTATCACCTGCCATCGTCAAGCTATATCTATCCTGAGCCTTATGGCGTCGTCCTGATCATTTCCCCGTGGAATTATCCCTATCAACTGGCGTTCACCCCTCTGGTGGCCGCCATTGCAGCGGGCAATTGCGCTGTTATCAAGCCTTCGGAGTTTTCAGCGCATACTTCTGAGGTTTTAGCAGGAATTGTCAAATCCTGTTTCGACCCTGGCTTTGTATCCGTTGTCACCGGCGGGGTTGAGACAAGCTCTGCGCTGTTGAAAGAAAAATTTGATTCTATTTTCTTTACAGGGAGCACCAATGTGGGAAAAATCGTGATGTCGGCGGCCTCGAACCATCTGACCCCGGTGACACTGGAACTGGGCGGCAAAAGCCCGTGCATTGTCGAAAGCGACGCGGACATCAAGCTTGCGGCCAAGCGGATTGTTTCCGGAAAATTCATTAACGCGGGACAGACCTGCATCGCACCGGATTATATTCTGGTAAAACAATCGGTGAAAGATGAACTTATTGCTGGAATTAAAAATTATATCGAGCTCTTTTTCGGCAAAGATCCGAAAAACAGCAAAGAATACCCCAGAATCATCAGCCGGAATCATTTCGACCGGCTGGTTCGATTGACACAGGGCGCCTCCGTGGTCTGCGGAGGGGATTTTGATCCTTCACAGCTTTATTTCGCGCCGACGCTGTTAACCGATGTGGACTGGACTCATCCGGTGATGCAGGAGGAAATTTTCGGCCCCATCCTGCCGGTCATTGAATACAACTGGCTGACCGATGCCATATTAACGATCAAGGAGCACCCCAAGCCCCTTGCATTGTATGTTTTTACAGGCAATTCAGACACAGCGGAAATGGTTTTAAAACAGATTTCATTCGGCGGCGGGTGTGTCAATGACACCCTGGTTCATTTTGCCAACCCGTATATCCCTTTTGGCGGGGTGGGCGCAAGCGGCATGGGGAGCTATCACGGAAAGCCCGGGTTTGACGCGTTTACCCATTATAAAGGCGTCATGAAAAGTTCTTTTTTGATGGATTTCCCATTCCGGTATCCGCCTTTTTTCAGGCATGTCAACCTATTAAAGAAAGTTATCAGATAGATTCCGCAATGGATTCTGGGAAAATCCGCGTCCGCCTGAAAAAATGGTATCAAAAGAGCAAAAGGCCTCTTCCCTGGCGGGAATCAAAAAGCCCCTATTTTGTATGGGTCTCGGAGGTCATGCTCCAGCAGACCCAGGTCAATACCGTGATTCCTTATTACCAGAGATTTATCGCCAGGTTCCCGGATGTGCGGGGGCTTGCGGAAGCTGACCTTCAGGATGTTTTAAAAATCTGGGAAGGGCTGGGATATTATGCAAGGGCCCGGAATCTGCACAAGGCGGCCAAGGTTGTGCTTGAATTGCATGGGGGCCAGGTTCCGGGAACTTGGGATAAGTTCCGCTACCTTCCCGGTGTTGGGGATTATATTGCATCAGCCGTTTTAAGCATCGCCTTCGGCAGGCCTTATCCCGTGGTGGACGGCAATGTCAAGCGCGTGCTGGCCAGGTTGACGGCAATGGATCTGCCGGTCAATCAATCTTCATCTTATAGGAATTTTCATCAGGCGGCAGTAGAATTGCTGGACCATGACGATCCCGGTGAATTCAACCAGGCGGTCATGGAACTCGGGGCGCTGGTCTGCAAACCCGGAAAGCCGGATTGCCAGGCATGCCCCCTTCAATCCTGTTGCCTTGCATTGGACAGAAATCAGGTTGCAATGTATCCCAAAACCCTTCAGCGGCCGAAGACGCCCTTGCATCATCTGGCCGTCGCCGTGATATTAAAGGACGGCAAAACTTTGATTGTCCGCCGTCCTGAAAAGGGCCTGCTCGGTGGATTGTGGGAATTCCCCACAGGCCGGACCGGGCAAGATGAATCGCCGGAGTCTGCATGTGTCCGGATAGTAAAAGAGCAGGCGAACCTGAAGGTTTCGATTCAGTCAAAATTGACCGGCATCCGCCACGCCTACACCCATTTTAAAATGAAGCTCGATGGTCCGGCGGATTATAGATGGGTTGGATTCGATGAGTTGAACAATTATCCGTTTCCCAAAGCCAATCATAAGTTTATTCCGATGTTGATCGCGCAACACGGGTAAGCCGCAATGATATATCGCTGTTTTTAGAAGACCTTTCCGATTAAAACAAAAAACCAAGGACGGGTCATTGAGCCCCGCATCAAGCATGAAAGCAATCTTGACTTCTCAAATAACAAATCGATAATAAATAAAATATTTATCTGCTATTACCGCATATGATCAAATCCCACGGAGCGCAAATGACAAAAGATGACATCATCTCCGCCATAATCAAAGATACCAAATATCACCTCTACTTGTTTACGGAAGATGAAATTGACGTCCTGCGCAACAAGGTGTTGATCAAGGAAACCAGAGGAAGGAAAACGCCATTTATAAACTGTATTATTCGCGACAAGGAAATTCAGCTTAAACCGGAAGAAATCGTCCGCCAGCTCTATGTAGCGCGATTGACTCATCAATACGGCTATCTCCGAAAGCGATTGGCATTTGAATATCTGGTCAATAAATCCGCCAAAGGCAAAAAAGGCCAATACTTTACGCCCCGGCATGTCATTGACATGTGCGTGCAAAGGCTCAATTCCAAACGCGGCGAATACATGATCGACAAGGCCTCAGGCAGTTGCGCCTTTCCGGTTCACACCATGTTCAAACTGGCAGGTCACTTTTTCAGCAGCGAGGTAATTCCAGAAGAAGAACAACAGAACGTGCTTAAAGTGTTCGGCATTGACTTTGATAAAAAAACTGTGCGCGTGGCCCGCACCTTCAACCTGATCGCAGGAGACGGGGAAACCAATGTGCTGCATTTAAACACTTTAGCTTTTGACCGGTGGAGCGATAAGCCCGAAAAAGACAAAAAATGTATCAACACCTACATCCGGGAATTCATCGCCCAACATGGCCGCATTCTGGCTGTGGTGGGATTGGACGGCAAAACGTTCAAGCCCCACACCGGCTCCAAAACCAGTGTCTTGTTTTTCCAGAAATGGGACGACACGCTTTGCCCCAAAGTCGAAGATTACCCCATCTTCTTTACAGTGTCTGAAAAAGCCGGTAATGACCATTCCGGGGATTACATCTATTTGAAAAACGGCAACGGCCATTACCGGCTGGATAGAAACGGCCATTTGATCGTTGACCATGACCTGCACAATCACGACGGAGAATTGCCCGACGGCATTGCCGAGGCGTTTAATGATTGGGCCAAAAAAGAAAAATTAAGTTTCTGGGAATAGGAAGCTTCTACAATGAAACTCTCCAAACAATTCGATAATCAGTTTTCAGAAGTGGTAAAGATCATCCATCAGGCCCGGTATAACGCCATTAAAAGCGTCAACGCCGAGCTGGTTAAATTGTATTGGAATATCGGCGAATATATCAGTAAAAAAAACGCCGGGGCAGAGTGGGGAGATTCTGTTGTCAATCAACTTGCCGATTATATTCAAAACACCCATCCGGAATTTAAAGGGTTTACGCGCCGAGGCCTGTATCGGATGCGCCAGTTTTATGAGACTTATCACGATGATGAATTTGTGTCGGCAGTGCTGACACAAATAAGCTGGACGAATCATCTGCTTATTCTTTCAAAAACCAAATCCAGGCAAGAGCGTGAATTTTATCTAACCCTTGTCATCAAAGAAAAATACAGTTCGCGCGAACTTGAACGCCAGATTGACAGCGGCTTTTATGAACGGGCAATGATTGCCCGGGAAAAAGTGTCACCACTGGTGACACAAACACATAAAGACATCACCACGGTATTTAAGGATACCTATGTCCTTGATTTTTTGAATCTTCCTGAAATCCACAGTGAAAAAGATTTACAGAAAAACATCGTCTTAAATTTAAAGGAGTTTATTCTTGAATTCGGAAAAGACTTTGCGTTTATCGGCCAGGAATACCGCATTCAGGTCGGCAATAACGATTATTTTATTGATCTGCTTTTCTTTCACCGGGGCATTAAATGCCTGGTTATGGTTGAACTTAAAATCACCGATTTCAAGCCCGAATATTTAGGAAAGATGAGCTTCTA
The DNA here is from genome assembly GCA_025453995.1 of Desulfobacterales bacterium. GTDB lineage: Bacteria > Desulfobacterota > Desulfobacteria > Desulfobacterales > Desulfosalsimonadaceae > JALOPH01. The sequence goes on along the minus strand of JALOPH010000203.1, from coordinate 4,540 downwards.
CCTTGAAGCATTAGACCGCGACATTAAAAAGGATGACGAAAACCCGAGTGTCGGCATCATTTTATGCAAATCCAAAGACGATGAGGTCGTGGAATATGCGCTCAGCCGACATCTTTCCCCAACGCTGGTGGCCGAATACAAAACAAAATTAATCCCCAAGAACATATTGCGGAAAAAATTGCATGAACTGTTTTTGTTGCAGGATAAAAAAGATGATGGGGACTGATTGGATGCAAAAAATAAAAGTGAGTTTTTTGGAATAGGGTATGCAGTATTCAATTATTCGACTAAGCGACCAAGAACCGATTTCATTAAGGCTTGATGCAGAGTATTATCGTCCGAATTTCCTTCAAGCCGAAAAATAGATAAAACGCAAAGACTGGGATTTTCTGGAAAATTTATCGGAATCTATAAAAAGCTTCGGAGCGTATTCTCTTTGCAATCAGATTGAATATAAAGAAACAGGCTTTCCTTTTCTCAGATGCAAAGACATTAAGTTGGGCCTTATTGATTTTTCTGATGTCCTTTACATTGATGAGGATGCAAATAAGCTTTTATTTCTGCAAAAAAATCGTATTGTGGATTAATGAGCTTTTTATGAGATTATCTTTTTTATGAAAGAATTAAAGACAATTTTCCAGCAGGAGGCCTTTGAATTGCTGGCTGACGGCGCGGCGCTGGTGACGGTGAACCGGCGTCTGGCGAGGTATTTGACATCCTGCTACACCCGGCATCAGGAGGAAGCCGGGCAAACCGTCTGGGAAACGCCCGACATACTCCCGTTTGCCGCATGGCTTCAAAGGCTTTACGGCCGGGGGATTCGCGCGGCCTGTGCCAATGGTAAAAAAAATTTGCCGGTTCTGTTGTCTGCCGTCCAGGAACTCCGGGTATGGGAAAGCATCATTAAAGAATCCCCATACGGCAAAGGATTGCTTCAAATATCTGAAACCGCAAAGGCTGCTGTAAATGCATGGGGAGTCATTCAAGGCTGGCGCCTTTCCATAGATGAAATATCCCGGCTTGCATCCGAAGACAGTGCTATATACATATCCTGGATGGCGCAGTATCAAACCCGTTGCGCGGAAAAGGGATGGATGGACACCGCGCGCCTGGGCGATGCTGTTTCAGAAATTTTTAATACCAACCTGATTTCACCAGAAGAAAACATTATTTTTGCCGGGTTTAATGAATTCACCCCTCAGCAGAAACTAACCATCGGCGAAACGATCACATCCGGGGCCAATGTGTATGGCCTGGAACAGGTCGCCCGGAACCAATCACAGACGCGGATGGCTTTTACGGATACGGAATCGGAAATGACCGCCGCCGCAGTCTGGGCCAGAAACCACTTGGGATCTGATCCCAACTGCAGGATCGGCATCATTGTGCCGGATCTTTCCAAGGAACATCAAAAAATAATCCGGATTTTTGACGACGTGTTTCATCTGAGCCATTTGGTTTCATCGAGACAGCCATCCCGTCGGGTATACAATGTTTCGCTGGGACAGCCCCTGTCACAGTATCCGGTTATCCAGGACGCGCTGCTCTTTCTTGATATGGGGTTCAACAGCAATGCCGATATAGATAAATACAGCCAATGGCTCCGGTCGCCGTTCTGGGCGGGGGCGGAAAAGGAATTTACAAAAAGGGCGATGCTTGACGCAGATATCCGAAAGATAGGGGATTTGATCATCCCGGTCAGGTATTTTTTTGAAATTGCTCAGAAAATCTGCTCCGGGCAATCTGACGGCAGGGAATATCTGCCGGTTCTTTTGGATCGTGTCAATCAATTCAACAGACTGGTTGAAAGATTGCCGCATCAGCAGAAGCCTTCCATGTGGGCCGTGGAATTTACAAGCATTCTCAATGCTATCGGATGGCCGGGCGAACGCAAATTGGACAGTGATGAATTCCAGGCCGTTTCAGCATGGCGCGAGGCGCTTCAGGAATTTGCAGAGATGGATGCCGTGATTCATGAGATGAATGCGTCATCGGCTCTTGCAGATTTCAGGCGGCTGGTTGAGGATACGATATTTCAGCCGGAGACGGCTGATGTCCCGGTTCAGGTGATGGGGCTTCTGGAACCCGCGGGCGAGCAGTTCGATCATTTGTGGATCATGGGTTTAAACAGCGAGGCATGGCCGAACCCGCCCCATCCGAATCCGCTTTTGCCGGCGGAGGTTCAACGGCGTTATCTGGCGCCGCATTCATCCGCCCAGTGGGAATATGAATTTTCCAGCAAAATGCTCCGATGGGTTGCGGCTTCCGCGGTTGATGTGGTCCTGTCTTACCCTGTTTTAGACGGCGAGACCGATCTGTACCCAAGTCCGCTGATCTCCCATATTCCGGAGATGCCCGGTATCGGTGTGAAACTCAGAGCGTCGGATGCATACTGGCCGCTGATTCGATCATCCGTTGCTTTGGAAAAGCTCCAGGATTCCCTGGGCCCGAAAATAGAAGACAATACAATGGTCAGCGGTGGTACAGGATTGCTCAAAGCCCAGGCGGCCTGCCCGTTTTCCGCGTATGCAAAGTACAGGCTGAATGCGGAATCTATGGATGTCCCGGTTCCGGGATTGAATGCGGCCCAGCGGGGCGGTCTGGTTCACCAGGCATTGCAGTATGTTTGGGAAATTCTGGAATCCCATTCGGGGTTGATCAGCAGGGATGCCGGCCAGTTGAGCGGAATAGTTGAGGAAGCGGTGGCGCGGGCCGTTGACGGTCATGTCCGAAAGAAGCCTGGAACATTTACAGACCGTTTTGTCGAGATTGAACGCCAACGACTGAAAAACCTGCTGGTTCTCTGGCTCGAAATTGATGCGCATCGGTCTTCTTTTACGGTGGTTCAACGGGAAAGGAAAGAGCCCTGCATGATTGGCGGCATTCAACTTCATACCATTGCCGACCGCATCGACCGGATAGACGACGGCCGGGTGGTGATTGTGGATTATAAAACCGGCGAGGTGTCTGAAAAGAACTGGTTTACCGAGCGCGTGGCCGATCCCCAGCTTCCTCTCTATAGCGTCATCATCAAAGATGCCTTGGCCGGCGTGCTGTTTGCGAGGGTCAAAAAGGGCGGATTGAAATATTTCGGGATTGCGGCAGACGATACAATCGCCCCCGGCGTCAAAGGGCTTGCCGCAGCCCGGAAGGTTTTACCCGATTGCGAATCCATGGAGGATGTCATTGCTTTCTGGCGGCAAAAGATTGAATCGCTGGCTATGGAATTCAAAGCCGGCCAGGCCTCCGTTTCGCCGGTATCTGTGCATACCAGTTGCCGATACTGCGACATCAAACCCATATGCCGGATCTCAGAGGCGGCAAATATTGAGGCAACCGAATAAGGCGATCATAAAGTGACAAAAAAAGAGGATCACATTGCGGATGCGCATCAGCGCGAACAGGCCCTTGACCCTGCGCATTCGTTTATCGTACAGGCGCCTGCCGGATCTGGAAAAACCGAGCTGCTGATCCAGCGGTATCTCAGGTTGCTGGCTTTGGTCGATTCTCCGGAAGAGATCATCGCCATCACATTCACGCGCAAGGCAGCGGCTGAAATGAAAAACCGCATCCTGACGGCCTTTGAACGGGCGGGGAGCGCTATCCCGCCGGAAGCGCCCCATGAACTCAAAACCTGGGAACTGGCCCGTTCAGCATTGAGAAATAATGACCGGCGCAAGTGGATGCTCGCGGAAAATCCGATGCGGCTTAAAATTCAGACCATTGATTCGTTGTGCGCGGGCCTGACCCGTCAGATGCCCATCCTTTCCGAATTCGGCGCGCAGCCGGGAATTATCGATGACGCCGCGCAGTTATACCGGCAAGCGGCAAGAAACACTATAGCGGATTTAGAATCCGGTCTGAAGTGGAGCCCGGCCGTCGAAGCCCTGATCCGTCATCTGGACAATCATTTAGAAAAGGTCGAGGGGCTTATAGCCGGCATGTTGGCCAAAAGGGATCAATGGCTAAGGCACGTGGCGGGCAAAGAGCAGCGTCAGGCCCTTGAAGATGCCCTTAAAAATCTGATTCAAGAGGCGCTGGGTTCGATCCGGCGGCAAATCCCGGAGTCCGACGCACCGGTTCTGATTGAATTGGGCGGATTTGCGGCCGGCAACCTGAAACAATGGGGCATCTCCTCACCGATTCGTGAACTGGAGGGCTTAAGCGGTCTCCCGGCCGCATCTCCTGAAGAAAAGACCAAATGGCTTGGCATGGCCGAGCTTTTTTTGACAAAGGAAGGTCAATGGCGCAAATCGGTAAACAAAAACATAGGATTCCCGGCGCCAAGCAGTGTGAAGGCCGGCAGCGAGACGCGCGCTCTTTATCAGGAAAAGAAAAATCTTTTTGAAGAGTATGTGGATGGCCTGTCGGCAAAGGAAAACCTCGCGGAGGCGCTTCATAACGTGCGCTTCCTTCCGGATGCAACGTATTCGGACGCCCAATGGCATATCATGGAAGCTTTGTTTGAGATTTTGCGTGTGGCGGTCGGCCGTCTTGAGCTTGTGTTTGGCGAATCCGGCCACGTGGATTTTGCAGAAAT
>JALOPH010000032.1 GCA_025453995.1 Desulfobacterales bacterium | reverse complement strand
GCCGCGCGCGTGAGCAAGAGGATTTTCTAATCCGGAACCCGGAATTTTGAATCCTGGAAACCAAATTGCAAAAATGATGAACCTGAAATTAATAGTAATCGGACAAGGCTGTTGACAAAACCCACTTTGAATATTAAAGTTTAAATAAACGTCGCGATATATACCATGACACCTTCCTTGCATGGGGGCGAAATGGTTTCGACGGGGACAAAGAAGCACTGGTTGCATACCGAGTCCCGCTGACTCGTAAAACAGGCGGATTATAAACATAATCGCAGACGATTATAACTACGCACTGGCTGCTTAATCGCAGCCACGCTCTTCCGGACCTCTTCCCGTGGGTCCGGTCTGGGCGTCATTTAGCGGGATAGCCTCTGTTGAATGCTTGTTTCAGCAAAGGTGAAACTATAACAAGATAGCGGTTTGTGCATCCTGCCTGAAGGAGTCCTAAACTGCGAAATATAGAATTCAGGCTATGTATGTAGAAGCCTTTGTGGAATGTTTTCGGACGCGGGTTCGACTCCCGCCGCCTCCACCAGAAGTCAATTCAATAAAATTCAAGATGAGAAAAAAGTCGCTGTAACAACAGTGGCTTTTTTTGTTCAAAAACCAGGGCCAAAGGAAGGAAAAACACAATGGCAGGATCAATACCGGAAAGTGACTGGAAATACATGAAGGGTATTAAAGATCATCTTCTTGACGTGTTGTGCCAGCAAATCAACAGAAAATCTGTTGCCATATTGAACGAAAACAAAGGCTCTGACTATGAAAGATATCTGAAAAATTTGAAACATATTCAAAATTCAGACCGCATCATTTCAGAATGTTTTGATGACTGGCGTCGTTCCTCAACGATGCAGAAATTGATGGCGCTTCAATATCATGAACTGTTGATCAAGGAACAGATTGAACAGCTTTCTGATGAAACCCAAGTCAAACTGAATGCGCTTAAGCAATTACAGAGATAAAAATCTCGCTTATATGTTTAAGGATATCCCCCATGTGCCCTCAAGTTAATAAGTTAGGGGCGTCCCCATTTTCCCTCCCATTTTCCCTCCGCCCCCCAAGTCACCCCCCAAGTCGGCGATCTATTGGCGGCTATCCAGGGCGAGATGAGCCGCAAGGCGTTGCAAGCCACTCTCGGTCTTCTGGATCGAAAGTCCTTCCGCGAGCGCTACCTCAAACCAGCCCTGACAGATGGCCTGATTCAAATGACCATTCCGGACAAGCCCAACAGCCGCCTTCAGAAATACCGACTCACCGACAAGGGCCGCCTTTGGCAGGCACAGCAAGGGGATGGATAATTTGAGACAAAACTGGTGATCGTAAAGATGTCAGAGCTCATCAAGCATTCTTTCAATCGTTATATCGGCATCGATTATTCCGGGGCGGAAACCCCGGATTCCAGCCTGAAAGGGCTTCGGGTTTATGAAGCCAGTTGCGATTCTTTGCCGGTGGAAGTGGCGCCGCCGCCCAGCACCCGCAAGTACTGGACCCGGCGAGGTCTGGCTGGGTGGCTGGCAGAACGCTTACCCGAAGATGTGCCGACCATCGTCGGTATCGACCACGGTTTTTCCTTTCCCCTGCGTTATTTCGAGGTCCATCATCTGAAACCGGACTGGCCGGGATTTCTTGATGATTTTCAGGTCCACTGGCCCACCGACGCCGAACACACTTATGTTGATTTCATTCGACACGGTTCTTGTGGAAAAGCCGAGGCCCGATCCGGCAACGCCCGCTGGCGGCGGATCACCGAGGAGCGGGTCAGGGCCAAGTCGGTCTTTCATTTCGATGTGCCCGGATCAGTGGCCAAATCCACCCACGCCGGGCTTCCCTGGCTGCGCTATCTGCGGAATCAGCTCGGGGAGCGGGTTCTCTTCTGGCCCTTCGACGGCTGGGAGATCCCTGCGGGAAAATCCGCGATGGTCGAAGTCTATCCATCGCTATGGAGTAAGAGCTATCCACGGGAAGGCCGCACGTCCGATCAGCACGATGCCTATGTGGCTGCCACATGGCTGCGACAGGTAGATGCGGATGGCAGTCTCGGCGACTTCCTGAAGCCCTCAATATTGCCCGGCGAATACCACGTCGCACGGGTCGAGGGCTGGATTCTTGGCGTGATGTGACCGGGGCGGGGTGGAATTTCTTTATATTTCACCCGAAGCCCGCCTGAGTGTGAACCCGTCATCATGCAAGACATTTTCCACTTATGCTTGGATATGAATAAGACCCATCCAAACCTTTCTGTGAATTAAAGCCCCAATTCCCTTAAGTCCATCTGAATACAATTCAAAAAAAAGCAAAATAAGCTAAAAATGATACAACATAAAAAGCTAATAAATGTACCGAAATTTTGGCTACCATTGGGGCATGGGGGCCTTGCATAAATGCATAAGTCCTATTTTTAAACTGCAAACGGTGTAGGGCAGATCTACACTCTTGACAGAAAAAATAAATTGTAAAAAGTGTAGGCGCCCTCTCTTTTCACTTTAAATCATCATCACCAGAATTGAAACCACTTATTGCAAATCCTCTTACATCCGCGCAACTAATACCTCTTTATCCAATCTGGCTGAAAGCTTTTCTTCGGCAACGATCAGGTCATAATGTGTTTGCAGGTTCATCCAGGTTTGGGCGTAGGCCTTGAAAAACCGGGCAAGACGTAATGCGTTTACAATTTTTATTGATTGAAAACTTTTTATGTAATAAATTGCATGTTAACTTTAAATTAATCATGAAAATTTAAATATAGGCTTATGTTTTGGCGATACCTTGAAAAAGAAATAACGAACTGGGAGAAAAAGCCTTACGTGCAGATTCTTTTCGGCGCGAGGCAGACCGGCAAATCCACTTTGCTGAAAAAGGCGCTGTCAGAGACAGCCATGTGGCTTGATTTGTCTGACCCAGGCGAGCGCAGCCGCTATCTGGCGAGGCCCCAGGACTTTATTGCAGAATGCAAAGCATTGCCTAAAAGCAACACTCCGAGTCTGATTGTGATTGATGAAGCCCAGGCAGTGCCTGCTTTGTTTGATGCGGTGCAGTCCCTTTACGATGCGGACAAAGCAAGATGGCGGTTTGTTCTTTGTGGCAGTTCTGCCCGAAAGCTTCGATTGACCGGCGCCAATCTGCTGCCCGGCAGAGCTGTGTATCATCATCTGTATCCCCTTACTGTTTTTGAACGGCCATTTGTTGAGACGAACGCCGGCATCAAACAATCAGTCGAATTTCCCAGGCTTTTATCTGCTGACCGGCCCCCAAAACGGCTATTTCCTGAGGTTTCGTTGGAACAACGGCTGGCATTTGGGGAATTACCGGGGATTGCAATCGCTGATGAAACAGACCGGCCGGCGCTTTTGAAATCATACGCGCTGATTTACCTTGAAGAAGAAATCCGGCGGGAGGGCCTGGTAAAAGACTGGGGCGCGTTTGTGCGGTTTCTTGCCCTTGCAGCCGCAGAATCCGGAGGGATGATCAATTGTTCGGCGCTGTCCCGGGAATCCGGAGTATCCATGCCCACTATAAAATCATATTACCAGCTTCTGGAAGATATGTTTATCGGGTTCAGAATTCCTGCATTTTCAAAAAGCCCCCGGAAATATCTTCTCTCCACACCGAAGTTTTTCTTCTTTGATCTGGGGGTGCGCCATGCGGCCGCAGGGGTAACTCCTGGTTTTGAAATTGTAAAAACCCAGGCGGGCATCATGTTCGAACAATGGGTTGGTCAGGAACTATGGAAAAGGCTCGGTTATTTGCAGCAAGGCAAACTTTTTCATTTCAGATCTCGTGGCGGCGCTGAAATTGATTTTATTGTTGAAATGAAAGGAAAATATATCCCCATCGAAGTTAAATGGACAGAACGCCCCACCGAAACAGACGCCCGTCATCTCATTACATTTATAAATGATATGGGGGATAAATCGTCTGAAGGTTATATTATATGCCGATGCGCAAGACCCATGCAGATTCATGAAAATGTCATGGCCGTGCCCTACTGGTGGATTTAATGCAGTATGCCGAATAAAAAGAAAATTATCATCCACAATTTTCTCTATCCATTCAAATTGACAGTTCTCGAAAAGGAGAGTCTGCCATGAAGCGCTTTTTCTGTCTCCTATTCCTCGTTACTGTGATCTTCTTGCTGCGTTCACATGCCATTGCCGGCCCCATGGCAGGCGCTGATGCCCAAACTCATTTTGCCCAGTGGGTGCAAGAGCATGGTGGAACCCACATCGACTTTGAAAACCTTGCAGCAGGAACGCTGCTGGATAGCCAGTACGCGTCCCTGGGTGCAACCTTCAAATCCATTAGAAACCCTGATGGAACAGCGATTTCCAAGCCGCTGGTCGTCCTCCTCTATGGAGGGTCAAATGAGATTTCGGGCACTCCCTCATGGGGCTCCGGATCGGACGGCCGGGTGGTTTACGAGGTAACTTTCGCCACCCCCCAAAGGTGGGCGGGCCTTTACCGGCACTGGGATAACCATTACACCATAACAAGATTCTACAATCCCTCCGGCCAACTCATCTACACTTTCCAGAATTATGCGCCGACATCAGGTGGATGGAGCAAGACCTTTTTCGGGTATCTCGTCGAATCGGAAGACACGGCCCGCTGGATCGGCAGGATCGAGTGCGACGGCGTTCTGTCCGCCCCGGACAACAGGATGGTCGGCTATGCCGATGACCTCTACTACGGCGCCGCAGAAGTTTCAGAGGCGCCCCCGTTCATGGTCACCTACGCAACAGCAACCATCAATCCAGACAAAGCGAGCCAATTCAGAATCAAGGGTCAAATGAAAGGTTTTTCCCTCACTGCCGCTGAGACGGTTCTTTTCGAGGCTGGAAAAATTTCAGAAGAAATCCCTGCCGAGAGTTTTGAACAGAACGGACAAAAGCATACCTATACCGGCCAAAGAGGGGAAAAAGGACTTTTCGTGCTTGAAATTGACTTGGCCCAGGGAACGTTCAGCGCCACCGGCAAAAATCTGCTCCCATCGGGCTTCACCAATCCCCTGCCGGTAAAACTTCAGGCAGGCTCGTTCCAGGAATGTTCGATGGTCCGATTTCGCGTGGCGGGCGCCAAGTGGACCTTCCTTTCCAAGACCGATGCTCAGTATCCGTGTGTGCTTGAAGATCCTCCCCTGGCCGATACCAACGGCTTTTTCGTCAAGACAGCGGCCAAGCTCCGTATTCAGGTCACCACCAACCCAAACGCTGCCCTCAATCAGAGCAGCCTCAGGCTCTTTCGCGTGAACGAGAATCTCAAAACCACAGGCAAACCCATCTGCGCCCTTTTTGATGACGGCAAAGCCGCCCATGGCGACCAACAAGCCGGGGACGGTGTTTACAGCTGTATCGCTCATTTCAATGAGAATGCCGCCGGTGAGCTGCGCCTGGCGGTACAGGCAAAAGTGGAAAACAAGGTGATCTTCTCCCCGAGCGCCACGGTCGATGTTGTTGTGAAGCTGACCCAAAAAGAGATCGACAAGACCCTGAAAGCCAACACTCAGGCCATAAAGATCTGGAAGAACATGCGGGCTCAGTACGGGGACTCCGCGAAAGCTTGTCAAAAAGCCCTGCCGGGAATAAAAAAGGTAGACGGGATAAAGAGTGCAGTGCTTTCCAGCGATAAGGAAACCATCCTGGTTACCTTCAATTGTGGAATAAAGGGAGCCTTCTTGCTCCCCTTATTTCCCGCACCGGGTGTGGCCGGCGACTTTTTCTCCGTCAGAAATTCATTGTCCGACAATGTTCCAAGTGATTATGAGCCGGAGCAGCAGGTTCTCTCAGATACTTTAGAAAGGGTGTCACTGCGAGAACTTTCGCAGAGCACTCCCACCAAGCTTTCTGTCGGCAGCTGCAATGCTTTCATCTACGCACCTTTTGAATGGGAATTTGGAAACAACGGCGATGAGATCACTTTAGGGGGAAGGGCTTTTGAATACTTGACGAATTTAGCCGCCGAAAACGGCATGAAATTCGATCCTATTGTGTATTGTAGAGACATAAAAGAGACGGACAAAAATTGCAGCGTTTCTGTTCTCGATAACTTGACCAGCTATGGCACCATTGTTTTCGACTGCCATGGAACAGTTCTTGATGATGGAAATGTCACTCTCGCAACGCATGATTTGGTTACCCGAGTGAATCTTAAAACTAACACCAGACAGATTCAGTTCGGTCCGACTCGAACGGATCTTTCTTTATTTACTCGCTCATGGTGGGAAGCAAAAGAAGGCGATGTAATTACATATGAAGACACTTATTATGGCATTGGGCCGCGCTTTATTCGCAAGCTTTCCGGAAGATTTAAGAATAGTATTATTTTTGCGGGCGGATGCAAAACCATGGATAATGAAACGCTGGCCAACGCGTTCATCGGCAAGGGTGCGGGGGCGTATTTTGGATTCAGGGACACAATACCCACTTCATGGTGCAGAGATATGTTCGGAAAGAAAAACAATCCCGGATTATTTAACGGGTTGATAGAAGAAAAACAGACCACCGGCGAGGCGTACGCCGCCATACCCGACGAAACTAGCGGCCACCAGGGCAAACATTATAAAGGTAATACAGGCGGCAAAGACTATGACTGTAATTTCCTGAAAGCAAGTGGAACCAATGACAATGTCGTTTATAATTGCTCGGGGCTCCTGGGATATAAATATGCGGCGGCATCTTTGAAGACCCCGGGCGATGCTTTATGGATCTATGCGGACAATTCGACAAAAGAAGAAAAGGATGGACTTTATGCAAATAGCGGATACTTTCCCGGATTAGAGGGTCAATGGACATCGGGCAACACCTTCACCTTGAATATCAATAAATATAAGAATAAATATTCCACCTATACTGGAAAGCTCGTGATCACTTTCGATCTCGAGTCCAGCTCCCAGGAGATCCGGGGCATCAAACTCTTCACCTTTGTCCTGGCAGAAGTTTATCATGTTCCGGGGTCGGGGTCTACATACACATATAATTTCAGCATCAAGGCCTACAATCTCCCTGCCCCTGTTGCTGTCAGGGATTCTCTTGAGTTATGGGTGAGTGGTTCTCAGATAGGCGCCAAATACGGCATAAAGTATGACTGGATCAATTCCTTCGACAATAATGGGCAGATTACCCAGATTGTTCCCGCCGAAGTCAAATGGAACGACCTTAGCTCTCTCTTTATATCGCTCCAGAAAGAGGACCATCCCCCTGACTGGAAATGAACCGGACAAAAATGAGCGAATTGAACATCGATAAACAGATGACCATACCAAATCCCGAACTCCAACTGGCCGAGGAATTTGTCCGGCATACCAACTGCAATATTTTTCTGACGGGCAAGGCCGGCACCGGCAAAACCACTTTTCTACACGCCATCCAAAAAAAGACCCACAAGCGGATGGTGGTGACAGCCCCGACCGGTGTTGCGGCCATCAATGCCGGCGGCGTCACCCTGCACTCCTTTTTCCAGCTGCCCTTCGGCCCGTTTGTCCCCGGCGGAGAAGTCCCTAACGGCCAGCACAGGATCAGAAGGGAAAAAGTAAATATTATACGGAGTCTTGATCTTTTGGTCATCGATGAAATCAGCATGGTCCGGGCCGACCTGCTCGATGGCGTGGACAGCGTGCTTCGGCGTTACCGGCGCAGTGACCTGCCTTTCGGAGGGGTGCAATTGCTGATGATCGGAGATTTGCAACAGCTTTCGCCGGTGGTTAAAAAAAACGAATGGCAGCTTCTTGAAAACTATTATGATTCGCCCTATTTTTTCAGCAGCGCCGCGCTGAGCCGGGCCGAGCTGGTTTCCATCGAGCTGAAGCATATATACCGGCAGTCAGACCCCCATTTCATTGAACTTCTCGGCCGGGTCCGAGACAACCGGCTCGATCCGCCCACCCTTGACAAACTGAATTCCCGATATATTCCGAATTTTTCCCACCGGGATGGAGATGGATATATCACCCTGTGCACCCACAATAAAAGCGCGGACGCCATCAACGAGGAAAAACTCAAATCTTTGCCGGGGAAAATCCGAAGCTTCAATGCTGAAACAAACGGCGATTTCCCGGAGCACGCCTATCCGACCGCTGCCGCGCTGGAAATCAAAATCGGGGCCCAGGTCATGTTTGTCCGCAATGACATGTCTTTTGAAAAAAAATATTTCAACGGCAAAATCGGCAAAATCACCGGGATATCGTCGGACGCCATCGAGGTGCGCTGCCCCGGAGATTCGGAAAAAATCATTGTGGAAAAAACTACCTGGGAAAATATCGAATACACCGTTGATTCCAGGACCGCCGAGATTTCACAAAAAGTCATCGGCACCTTCAGCCAATACCCACTGAAACTGGCCTGGGCCATCACGATCCACAAGAGCCAGGGGCTTACCTTTGATAAAGCGATCATCGACGCCCAGGCTGCCTTTGCGCACGGCCAGGTGTATGTGGCGTTAAGCCGCTGCAGGAGTTTTGAGGGAATGGTGCTCAGCTCGCCGCTGGGCCCGCAAGCTGTGAAAACCGAGCATACGGTTCAGAGGTTTATACAACGACTGTCCGGCAATGCGCCTTCGCCTGAAAAATTAGCATCTGAAAAAAATCGCTACCATCAGATTCTGATGCTGTCGTGTTTTAATTTTGATAAATTGAATCGATTGATTGACCGATTTTCTGCGATGCTTCGGGAAAATGCCGCTTTGATTCAGGTCACGGACGGCGGCGATATAATTGAATTCCAAAAACAGGTTGCGGCGCAAATCTGTGCCGTCGGCGAAAAATTCAGGCGCCAGCTTCAGGGGATGTTTACCGGTAATATCCGACCGGCCGAAGATCCCGTCATCGCAGATCGGCTCATCAAGGCATCCCATTATTTCAAGGAAAAGTTCGATTCCATCCTGTTGCCTTTGATCGAGCGCATAGCAGTGGAGACCGACAACAAGGAAATTCAAAAGAAAATCAGCGATACCCTCAAGCAGGTCAGAGAAGAGACTGCAGTGAAGACGGCCGCGGTGTTATCCTGCAAGGACGGATTTTCCCCGGAAAAATATCTCCGGCTGATTTCGGCTGCGGCCATTGACGAGGGCAATTCCAGGCCGAAAGCAAAAACCATCGTCTATTCCGATAAAGACGTGAACCATCCTGAACTATTCGAAGCCTTAAGGGAATGGCGGAAACAAAAGGCTGCCGAAGAAGGAATTGCCCATTACCAGGTCCTGCACCAAAAGACCCTGGTGCAGATCGCGGTCCACCTGCCCGACACCATTTCCGCCCTCAAAAAGATCAAGGGCATCGGCAAGCGCCTGGCTGAAAAATACGGTGAAGAACTAACGAATCTGGTTGCAGGCTTTCGTGAAAAACACGGAATTGAAGGTGAGGCTCTGCCCGAACCCTCGTCCACAGAGCTCGAGGGAAAAAGCAAAAAAAAGCCAACGATGCGGCAAGACACCAGACAACTCAGTCTTGAGCTGTTCCAGCGGGGGCTCTCCATCCCCCAGATTGCCGGCGAGCGGGGAATGGCGGTTTCCACCATCGAAGGACACCTGGCATTTTTCGTGTCAGAAGGCGAGCTTGAGATCAGCAGGATTGTTGCAGATGAAAAACGGCGGATCATAGAGCAAAAAATCGCCGATCTGCCTTCAAAAAGATTAAAAGCGCTGAAAGAAGCCCTCGGAGACGGTTATTCCTACAGTGAAATCAAGCTGGTGTTTGCCCATCTTGAAAAACAATAATGTCCCGGACTACATCCATCCGCCCGCGTATTTGCGTCACCCGGCCATCTCATCCAGAGCTATAATTTTTTTATTATGAAAGTATGCACGGATGCGGAAATTACGACATCTCTTTGAGGCGTTTTAACCTTCACGGGACCTTGCGACTGATCATCCACGGCGCTGTTTGCAGGATCCGCAATTGCGCTTTCGGATGTTACCGCCTCTTATCAGTTGACATAAAAGGCAAATTTTGAGATAGATCAATCTGCGAAATGGAAAATCTGATTCTTTTATGCCTCGCGAACTGAAATTTGATTAATGTGCCTGAAACCGCACTTGAATCATGAAAGGAGGTGGAGGAAGAGAAACTGTTTTCGTATGGAAAAGAAGGGTGATTCTTTTTTGTTGGGAAGAAAACCTCTTCAGATGCAAAGAACCTGCCTCAGCAATTCAATAATGATTAGAATCTACAAGAAACGTGCCTACTTGAAATGCTTACAAAAAAATAAAGGAGGATCCTGATGAAAACAAATTATGTAAAAAAAGTTGTCATTTGCGCCTGCATGATTGGAGCTGTTTTAGGCATTTTTGGAATTGCCCATGCCACCTGGTCATTCTCTCACGGTAATGTAACAGTAATCGAATATCCAGCCAATTGTGATTCTTACATATATCGCGGATGGGGACTTGATTTTCAAAATAAATCAGGCATAGGCAATTGGATCCACATGACCATACCCACACCAATCGATGATGATGGCAATGCCTATGCGCGGTATTTCCGGCTCAAATTCTACACCGGCAGCGTTGATGCCTGGATAGACCGGATTGACATATATAACGGCAACACCAAGGTTAAGACATTAACGGGTTTATCTCTCAGCAATGGCTGGAAAGACCTGAAATTCGATATGGGGGCAAACTATAACTTCAAAAGAGGAATGGGGCTTTCCATACATATTAATAACGGCGTTGAAATGATGAGCCACCGGTATATTTTCTCAAGCGCCGGCGCTGATTTCCAATAATATTTCAAGCGTGACTTAAGAGCCGGTAGCAGCCTGCATTTAGGCGGTGAAGCCTTGTGCAGCGTTGCTACCGGAGAATTCCCCTGCGCGGGCGGATTTTTTCGGATCCAGAAACCGTTACCCGGTATTTAAAAAAACAGCGGCACCCCACCAGCGCCCGAATTCTTCGGGCAATATGAAAATTTTATCTGAAATTCAGTCCGCTTTTTAGACCAGTCCTCCGCAAAATCATCTTTTTATCATCACTGATTCCAGATTCACAGATGGCGCGTTTCATCCGGGGCGATTATGGGCTGAGGATTAAACTCATATTTTTCATAGATCAATTCTTTTTTTTTCATGCAACCGGGTTATTGATCCGGTTCAAATCGGAGCAATAAAATGAAAATCTATTTTGCAGGGGCAATCCGGGGAGGCCGGAGCGACGCTGCCTTGTACCATGAAATGATTCGGTATCTTCAATCTTTCGGAACGGTGCTGACCGAACACGTGGGCGATAAGGGACTCACCGAAAAAGGCGATGACGGCCCGGATGATCCCGCCATCCATGACCGGGACATGGCATGGCTGAGAGATTGCGATGTGATGGTGGCGGAGGTGACTCAGCCGTCTCTGGGCGTAGGATATGAACTCGGCTGGGCCTGCGCTTTATATAAGCCGATTTTATGCCTGTATCGGCCCCATACGGGAAGACGGCTTTCAGCCATGATCGCCGGAAGTCAGGCGATCGCCACCGCAGCATATTCGGATATGGGTCAGGCCCGGGGAATCATCCGGCAATTTCTTGCAAATTTAACTTAAGGAAATTGGGCGCAAATATATGACCACTGCCCTGGAACTGCTCTCGCCGGCCGGGAATGCGGCCATCGGCAAGGCCGCCATTGATCATGGGGCTGATGCCGTATATATCGGCGGTCCTGAATTTAGCGCGCGGGCGGAGGCCGGAAACCCCATCGAGGAGATCGCCGAACTGATCGGCTATGCCCATCAGTTCGCCGCCAAAGTGTATGTGGCGCTCAATACCATTTTAACGGATTCGGAGATCCCAAAAGCCCTGGAGCTGGTCCGCCGGATTCACGCGGCCGGAGCGGATGGATTGATCATTCAGGACGTGGGCCTGCTTGAACTCGACCTCCCCCCCATTCCACTGATTGCGAGCACCCAGATGCACAACGACACCCCGGAAAAGGTAAAATTTCTGGAGAGCCTCGGGTTTTCCCGCGTCATTTTAGCCCGCGAACTCACACTTTCCGAAATAAAAGCCATCCGGGACGTCACCCGCATTAAGCTTGAATTTTTCGTTCACGGCGCCTTGTGTGTTTCTTATAGCGGACAATGTTACATGAGTCAGGCGGCAGCCGGAAGAAGCGCAAATCGGGGCGTCTGCGCGCAGCCCTGCCGGCATGCCTATACGCTGATGGATGGCGAAGGGAAAATTGTTTTAGAAAATAAACATCTGCTCTCGCTGAAAGATTTAAACCTTTCGGGCGCAATTGAGGATATGGCAATTGCCGGAGTCACCTCCTTTAAAATCGAGGGGCGTTACAAAGACGCAGGATATGTAAAAAACGTCACCGCAGCCTACCGGCGGGAGATCGATCGGTTTCTAAAGACAACACCCCAATACCGGCGCGCCAGTTCAGGAAAAACAACCCTGGGGTTTGAGCCGGACCTTGAGAAAACCTTTAACCGCGGCTACACCCGGTATTTTATTTCCGGAAGGAATCAAAAAATCGGCGCCATTGACACTCCCAAATCTTTAGGAAAGGAGATCGGCACAGTCACGGCGGTTAAGCAGGGTTTTTTTCAGATGCAAGGGGATCGAGTGAAAAATGGGGACGGGCTTTGTTTTTTCACTTCTTCGGGAAATTTATCGGGCTTCAGGGTCAACCGGGTGGAAGGCGACCGGATATATCCCAGTGCCATGAAGGATTTGGCCCGGGGTGTCCGCCTCTACCGAAACCATGACCATGAATTCTCCAGATTGCTGGATAAGACCTCCTCAGTCCGAAAGATCGGGGTCTCCCTTTGGTTTGACCAAAGTCAAAGCAAAATATCCTTGAAAGCCATTGACGAGGACGGCAATGAGGCAGCGGCGGAAATTGACATTGCGTATGAGCCCCCCCGCAATCCGGAAATGGCGCTCAATCAAATTACCGCTCAATTATCAAGCGCCGGAAACACCATCTACGAAGTTGAAAAAATCTCAATCCATCCCGCCAAGCCTGGATTTCTGGCCCTTGGCGTTCTCAACCGCCTGAGGCGTGAGGCGCTGGACAACCTGACGCGGATACGCCTGAACCGTTATCAGCCAAAGGGCTCTGTCTTTCGCCCGAACCCGGCATGCTGCCCTGAAAAAACCTTAGATTATCGCGCCAATGTTTTAAACCGTCATGCAGAAAAGTTCTACGCCCGGCACGGGACAACGGTCCTTGAACCAGCTCTTGAAGGCGGGGGCAACCCCAACGGCAAAATGATCATGACAACCCGGTACTGCATTTGCCATCAACTGGATGCGTGCCCGAGGTATGCCCAAAAGGCCATTTCTCTGAAAAAACCGCTCCACTTGACCGACGGACGCCGGCAATACCGGCTCTCCTTTGACTGTGATCGCTGCGTCATGCATGTGCATCAGGCAAGTTCTGAACCGGCGGCTCCTTAGAAGACCGTCGAGGAATATCATTATGGATGCCGTTTGAGTTACACGCGAAGGGAGAAAGAGATCAAAACCAGTCAGGAGAGCCGCAAAATTCTATTCCGCCTGCTCTGAGAGTTCCTGTTTCTTTGTTTTCTGTTTCGCAAGGATCTTCTGGGTTTCACGGATTTCTTCAGGCGTGACGCTCCGGCGGAGGTCTTCCATCCGGCTCATGATCCTGGCAAACCGGATCCCTTCGGCGGCGCTGATCCACTCCAGCTGCAGGCGCTCGGCCCGGATGCCCAGCTTCTCCATTCTTTTACGCACCCGCTCTACCCGTTTCTCCGTCCATTTGTTGGCGTCAATGTAATGGCAATCGCCGATATGGCATCCGCTGACTAAAATTACCGGAGCCCCTTTGGCGAACCCTTCCCAGATAAATTTTTCATCCACGCGGCCCGAGCACATGGTGCGGATCAGCCGCACGTTGGGCGGATACTGAAGCCGGGAAACGCCCGCATAATCGGCGCCTGCATACGAGCACCAGTTGCAGGCAAAGGTCAGAATCTTCTCGCCGGGATGTGTTTCCAGCAGAGCATCCACCTGGCGCACAATCTGATCATCCGTATAATGGTTCATGGTGATCGCGTCAAAGGCGCATTCGGCCGCGCAGGTGCCGCATCCGGCGCAGGCTGCGGTATTGACCACGGCGGGAGTCTTCTTTTTAACATCCACGGAAATAGCGTTGTAGGGGCAAACTTCGGCGCATTTGCCGCAGGATTTGCAGAGGCGGTCGATGATTTCGGAAGTGATGGGCTCCGCGCTGATCTCACCCCGGTGCATGAGGCGGATGGCCCGGGCCGACGCAGCGGACGCCTGGGTGACGCTTTCCTTGATGTCTTTGGGGCCTTCGGCGCATCCTGCGAAAAAAACACCGCGGGTGGCTGCATCCACGGGCTGGAGCTTGGGATGAGCTTCCAGGAAAAAACCATCGGGCGTCAATTGCAGCCCGAGCATTTCCTGAAGTTTGCGGGCGCCCGATGATGGCTTTACGCCCAGCGCCAGAACCAGCATGTCCAGGTCATGAAGCTCAAGACCGCCGCTGGAGGTATTTTCAACCGCCACATGAAGGCTTTTGTCGGATGTTTCCTCCACTTTGCCCGGCAGCCCCCTTAAATACTGAACTCCAAGCCGGCGGCTGCGCAGATAGAGATCTTCAAATCCCTTCCCGAACGCCCGGATGTCAATGTAAAATACCTTGACATCCATATCCGGATAATTTTCCTTGAGCATGAGGGTGCTTTTGATGGTGTTCATGCAGCAGACATTGGAACAATAACTCGCGCCTTTTCGGGCGCTGCGGGACCCCACGCACTGGATAAAACCGACGGATTTCGGCCGTCTGCGGTCCGTGGGCCGGACGACCTCCCCCCTGGTCGGCCCCCCGGCATTGATCAACCGCTCGAACTCAAGGCTGGTCAGGACATTTTCAAAACGGGTATACCCGTATTCGTCGTTTTCCTTGGGATCATAAATCTCCAACCCAGTGGCCACGACGATGGAACCGACTTTCTCCACAATCTGCCGGTCGGACATGTAAAAATCAATGCAGTGCTTTTCGCAAGCTTCCAGACACTTGCCGCAAACCACCGGATTATGTCCGAGGCATTCATTGGCATTGAGCACATAGGCCGCCGGGACCGCCTGGGGAAAGGGCGAATAAATGGCTTTTCTCGATGACAGGCCCAGATTGAACTCATCGGGTCTGACCACCGGGCAGACCCTGGCGCATTCGCCGCACGCGGTGCATTGGGTTTCATCCACATACCGGGCTTTTTGATGAATGGTGATTTCAAAATTGCCCACATATCCTTTCACATCCACAATTTCGCTTAAGGTGTGCAGTTTGATTTTGGGATGCCGACCGGCATCCGTCATTTTCGGCCCCAGAATTCAGATGGAACAATCCATGGTGGGAAACGTTTTATCCAACTGGGCCATGATGCCGCCGATAGTCGGCCGCTTCTCCACCAGCACCACTTCATATCCGTTATCCGCGAGGTCCAGAGCCGCCTGGATGCCGGCCACGCCGCCGCCGATCACCAGAGTCCGCTTGGTGAGCGGCAACGTTTCTTCATACAATGGCTCCAGCAGCTTCACCCTCGCGACCGCCATCTTGACCAGGTCGAACGCTTTTTCAGTCGCCTCACCCGGCGCGTTCATATGGACCCAGCTGCACTGCTCCCTCAGATTGGCCATTTCCAGCATATACGGATTAAGGCCTGCATCCTGCATCATTTTACGGAATGTGGGCTCATGGAGCCGGGGGGAACAAGAAGCCACCACGATCCGGTCAAGGTTGTTTTCAGCAATATCATTCCTGATTTCCTGCTGCCCAGGGTCCGAGCAGGCATACCCGATTTCCTTGGCCACCTTGACTTCATCCAAACCCGAAGCCATGCGCGCGACTTTGGTGCAATCGACCGTCTTGCCGATGTTATGACCGCACCGGCACACATAAACGCCCACATGGGGCAATTGCCCGGAGCTTCTCTGCTGCTCTTTAATGCTACCTTTTTCCATGTATTTTTTTCCTTCGAAAAAAATAATTATTCCCACTTGATGGTTTGGGCCAGCACCGAGGCGAGGTCCAACGTTTTTATCCGCAATTGATCCCCCAGAAAAGGATCTTCCATGGCGCATTGAAAATGAATCTGACATTTGGGACAGGCGGTGACCATCATATCGCTCCCCGTTGACTTGGCCTGACGGATTCGCTGAACCTGAAGCGCCTTGCTGTGGCTGTCGCACCCGGTCCACGCGGCGTTCCCGCAGCAAAGGCTGCCGGCGCCGCGATCCACCATCTCGGAAAAAAATTCCGGCCGCAGCCGTTGGATCAGCTTTCGGGGAAGATCGGGGCGGTTTTCAAACCTGCTGAGGCGGCAGGGGTCCTGAAATGTCAAGTGATGATCGAATTCTTTGAAACCCACGGATCCTTTTGAGATTTCCTGCTCCAGAAAATCATATAAATGCGTGACCTTAAAATTAACCGGCACACCGGCTTCGGGATATTCGCGCAAAAATGTCCGGTAGCATTCCGGACAGGCGAATATCACCTCTTCCACATGAAGCTGCGAAATGGCCTCCACATTAAGCCTGGCCAGGTTTAAAAAATTTTCCCGGTCCCCGGACCATAGAAGATCATGGCCGCAGCAGCGCTCGCCTTCAAGGATTGCCGGTTGAATATCAAAAAAATTGAGCAACCGGATACTGTCCGTCACGATGCGACGCGTATCGATCTCCAGATGATTCTTGAAAAATATGTCAAAATAAGGGGCGCAGCCGCCGAAAAACAGGATCTTGCCGGCCGGATCGATTTTCAAATCATCAGGGAGCCATTTCCATGAGTTGACCGGCAGGTTCCTTGAAGTCATGGTTCTGTACAGGGACTGAAAAAAACCGCCATGGGCCTGGCTTCCCGTAGAATCGCCCAGCCGCAGCATATGCCGGATGTCGCGGATAAATTCCGGAAAATTCACCGCTGAAGGGCACCGGTCATAGCAGAGCCCGCAGGTCAGGCACGACCAGATCCCGCTTTGAATGGATGGATCGTCGAGGTTGCCGGAAATGACGGCCTGGGCAATGGCCCTGGGTGAAAAGGGCTTTCCGGAAAGCGTCAAAGAGCATGCCGATGTGCATTTTCCGCAATCCTGGCAGGCATAGACATCATAATGTTGAACGATCTCCCTGGCCCGTAAAACAAGGTCTTCAACAAACTCGGGCTTTTGCCGGGATGATACGGGGCTTTTCCCCAGCCCATCGATTTCCTTGCAGAAATTTTCAATAAACTGATGAAGGCCGGCGTCATCATCCCCTTTGAAATGACCCAGGCGCAGACGTTCCTTTTTCAGCCCCAGCAGATCTAAAATATCACGAAGGCTCTCTATATTGTCGCCCGCCAGTTCAGGTCCGGCGCCGTACCGGCACGCGCCTGAACCGCACCCGACCAATGCCACGCCGTCCGCGCCCATTTCAAATGCTTTAAACAGCAGCGCCTTGCTGATTCTCCCGGTGCAGGGAATCCGGACCATTTTCACCTGGGCGGGGATCAGCCGGGCGCTGTCCTGGAGCGTCTGGAACGCGGCATGGGGCTCCCAGGTGCACAGGAAAAGGATAATGTTAATATCGTTACGAATGTCATTCATTTATTTATCCCAGCATCTCCTCAATGGTCTTTTCAAGCATCGCCTGGTTCCGGTAGGGGCTGTCGGCGGCGTTTGAAGGGCAAACGGAAATGCAGTTGCCGCATCCCTTGCACAGGGCTTCATCTACAACTGCAAACCATCCGCCCACAAGGTTTTTCTGAAAACTGATGGCCTGATAGGGACAGATCATGTAACAGCGGCCGCAGCTTCTGCAGAGTTGGGCATTCACGGAAACGGTATATCCTTTGCTCTGACGGGGGCCCCTCGGCATGGCGGACGCGGCGAGAATTGCGGCGGCCAAACCCATCTTCAGGGGACTTACATGAATACCAGACGGGATCGCCAGAAAAAGCCCGGCGATGGAAGTGCTTCCCGGAAATAAAAACGGGACGCCTCCCTCTCCCTCAACTTGCATGGATGCGACAAAAGTCCTGCCCGGCAGCCCTTCCTGTGGGATATAGGGGACTTTGCGGCTGGCCCTCGGCCCGAGGATGACGGCGCCGGCATTCACGGAGCGCTGATTCCCTCCCGAAACGTATGAAATCTGAAATTTCCCGATGGTCCCGGACAGTGAAATCACAGACGCCCCCTGAAAGCAGTGAATGTTGGGATGATCGAGCCTGCAATTGAGGGGGGAATCCTTCCCACCGATCAGAAACACTTCATTGCCCATTTGCGCCATGGCCAAAGCGCTCTGAATCGCAGCTTCGGATGTCCCGATGATGCCTGTGGTAAAATTATAGGTCCGGGGCGGCGACGGAAGGGGCTTGAGCATTCTCGCCCGGTGGATGGCGCGCTCCAGAAGCCCGTAAAACCTCTTTTTGGCTGTGACCGGATCCTGGCGGAAATAGTGAAGAACCTCACCCCGGATGTTGCATGTTTCCACCATGGAACGGCTCACGCCTGTTCCCGTAAACAGAGCCGCCTTCAAGCGGCTGCGCTGATCCGTGCAGGCGCTGCATATAAAATCCAGCGAGCAGCATACGCAGGATGCCAGCACCACCCGCGTAAGCCTCCGGGTCCGGATGGTTCTGACCATGGCGGCCGCTGCTTCCGGAGTGCAGGCGGATGAGAGAATTTCAACATGACGGACTTTTTCGCGGGAAGTGATTTGTTCGACCCAGCGATCGATCTGAGGGTCCCACCCCATGGCATCCTTGCATCTGCAAACAAAAACACCCATTCGGATTTCCGGCGACAGTCCGGTGTCGGGCGGTAAAAATGGGACGCCGTACCCGCGCGGAGCTGCAGAATGGGCATTCAGCAGGGTCAGGGCTTCCGACGCTGCGGCAAAGCCTCTGACAACCATATCATGAACCGTTCCCTGCGATTTTTTGGTTGAATACGCCCGGACCACATCCTCCCCTTTGATGGAAGGCGCCATTGCCGGATCGGCCAGAATCACGACACCGGCCTGTTCGATGATCTCTTCATTCATCTTCTGGTGAACGATGGCGCCGTCTTCTCCGCAAGCGGTAAGGCATTCCAGACATTCGGCGCATGAACCGCACTGAAGGCAACGATGGGCCTCTTCAATGGCATGGGGGGCATCCCATCCCTGGGACGCCTCCATAAAGCCTTTCAGTCGCTCTGAAGGATGAAGCCAGGACATTTCAGGCCGTTTCTGGATCCGCATACCCGATGGGATCTCCGTCAGTTCAATATCGCGGGGCCTTGAATGCTTTGAAGATTCTTTGCTCATGGTGATATGCCGGTGCACCGCCGCAGCCGCGGCCCTTCCCGAGGCCATGGAATGAACCACCGTGGAGGGTCCGGTGACCATGTCGCCTGCCGCGTATACGCCATCAATCCCGGCGCACATGCATTCATCCACTTTGACAAACCCTTTCGGATCCACATCCAGGCAGCAATCCGAAACCTCAAAAAACAGCCCCTGCTGTCCGATGGAAATCAAAGCTCTGTCGAACGGGAATTCGAGCGAATCCCGCCCTTGGATTATTTTGGGCCAGGGAATTCCGGCGGCATCCGGCGGGCCTGGTTCTGTGGGCATACAGCGGATGGCGTTTAAATATCCGCTTTTGCCTGAAAACTCAACGACCTGAAGCCGGTCCAAAATCTCCACGCCTTCCTCGCGCGCGGCGACAATCTCCTCTTGATCCGCGGGGATTAAATTTTCAGGGAACCATGACACCAGGGTCACACGGCTGCCTATGCGCCGCAATACGCGGGCAAGGTCAAAGGCGGCGTTTCCATCCCCAATAACCGCGATATTTTCGCTCAAAACGGGAAAATCTTCCCTGTACAGCCGGTTTAAAAACGCAATGGCGCCCTCGACGTTTCCGAGGTCCTCTCCGGGGACGCCGAGCTTTCGATCAGACCAGGAACCGCAGGAGACGATCACCGCATCGTGGGACTGCTTTAAAGCTTCGATGCCTGCCGGCAAATCCACCGGATGAGAAAGCGCGAATGCCACCCCCATGTCTTGAATATATTTCAGATCTCTTTCCAGAACATGCCGGGGAAGTCGATGGGGTCCGATGCCATACCTCAGCAGGCCGCCGGCGCCGGCTTCCTTATCATAAACCGTCACACGGTACCCCAGACGCGCAAGGTCGGCGGAAGCAGCCAGACCTGCCGGACCGGAGCCGATGACGGCGACAGACTCCTGCTGCCTGACCCCATCCGATG
The DNA here is from genome assembly GCA_025453995.1 of Desulfobacterales bacterium. Classification (GTDB taxonomy): domain Bacteria; phylum Desulfobacterota; class Desulfobacteria; order Desulfobacterales; family Desulfosalsimonadaceae; genus JALOPH01. Next base: position 81 of record JALOPH010000032.1, on the reverse strand, counting down.
GAATGGCGCTTTCGCCCGATGACGAATCGCAATCGGACAGGAATCTTTTAATCTCCCGGATCGCCAGGGGATCATCCACAT
>JALOPH010000202.1 GCA_025453995.1 Desulfobacterales bacterium | reverse complement strand
CTGCTCCGGCCGAGCCCATGCAGCAGGAAAACTACTTCTTTTTCGCAGGATGACGCAACCGGAAATTTGGTATTGGCTGCAACACAGGATGTCAGGAAAAGAATAAGGATGATTAAAAATTTTTTAAATACCAACCTATTCAACTCCGGGATCCGAGGCTTGCGCCAGATAATTGTAAAATCCGGAGAGATCGGATATTTGAAGAAAAAATCAGCAAAAGGCCTCCTCAACTTCAGGGTGCTCGCCCAGAAAACGGTATAAAGTGGCGCGGCCGACGCCGAGATGCCTGGCGGCTTTTGCTTTGTTATATCCGGTTTTTTCAAGCGCGGCGCGCACAGAGACAAGGTCCAGTTTTTTGGCAGGCCCCCTCCTGAGCATGATTTTTTCCAAAACCCCGAGTTCAGGGGGAAGATGTTCAGGGGCGATCATCCGGCCGTTGCTTTTTACAATGGCATATTGCAGCACGTTCTGAAGCTGCCGGACATTTCCCGGCCATTCATAATCCATCATCAGCGACAGAGCGTCGCGTGAGATGGCTGCAGGCGGGCGGTCGCCCATGTTCACCTGAGTGAGATAATTTTCGACCAGAAGGGGGATGTCCGTTTTTCTGTTTCGCAACGGCGGAAGATGGATCGGAATAACGTTTAATCGGTAATAGAGGTCCTCCCGGAAATTTTTCTTTTTGACCTCTTTTTTCAGATCCGAATTGGTAGCGCTGATGATCCGGACGTTGACCGACACGGTTTCCTCTCCGCCGACTCTTTCAAATTTTCCGGTCTGCAGAAACCTCAGAAGCTTGACCTGCATGTCCTTGGAGAGCTCCGCCACTTCGTCTAAGAACACGGTGCCCCCGTCCGCCAGTTCAAACCGGCCCTTCTTATCCCGGATGGCGCCGGAAAAAGCCCCTTTCACATGGCCGAACAACTCGCTTTCAATCAATCCCTCCGGAAGCGCCCCGCAGTTGATGGGAACAAAGGGCGCGCCGTCCCGCCGGCTGGCATGATGAATGGCTTCCGCGATCAGCTCTTTCCCCGTGCCGGTTTCGCCGGAAACATGAACCGGAAAATCATATGCCGCAAGGTCTCTGATCTGCTGAAAAATCATCAGCATCTGCCGGTCCCGTCCGATAATATTGCCATATCCGCCGGATGCGCCGTTTTTGAGCTGGAATTGCAGCATCTCGGTGATATCTTTAATAAACGCGAGCACGCCGACAGGTTTTCCCGATTCATCCAAAATGGACGAAACCGACATTTCAGCATTTCTGGTATGACCGTCTTTGGTCAAAATTGTGATGGGATATTCGGCCGTATCCGGCACATCCGAATCTTGTGATCGAAAAAGGCAACGTTCACCGCAAAACGGCTCGCCAAATGCTTCATGGCAGTCCTTGTTCAATATCTCCCCGCGGGCATACCCGGTGATGCGTTCGGCTTCGCGGTTGAAATAAAAAATTTTTCTGTTCAAATCATGGGCGATGATGCCCTCTTTCAAGCTATCAAGAACCCGAACCAGGTTCGTTTCATTTGACAACAATTGTTTTATCGGCGTTTCTGTCATTATTTCAATTCCATCAAAAATATGCTGAGTGCTCAAAGCGGGTGTTCATTATTCCGCCCCAGGCAGACGGCCGGTTTCAGCCAAAACCTTCAACCCTTCCATATCCGTCAGATTGATCCGCCGGCCTTCTACATGAAGCAGGTTCTGGGCGGCCATACGGTTTAACATCCGGGAAAGCGTTTCAGGGATTGTGCCGATTAAACTGGCCAGTTGCGATTTGGTGATGTTGAGCATGACGGATTTCGGAGACTTCTGTTCAATGGAGAGCATTAAAAAATATGCGGCCAGCCGCCCGGGAACCTCCTTCAAAGAGAGATTCTCAATCTGAACCGTAAAATGTCGAAGCCTCATTGACAAAACCGACAGCATATTCAGGGCCAGCGAAGGGTTGGCGGATACCAGATTGACAAACGACTGCCTTGGGAAAAAAAGCGCTTTGCAGGGCGAGATGGTTTCAGCGTAAGCGGGGAAAGTTTTTCCTGAAAAAACCGGAACCTCTCCGAAAGGCTCCCCCGGACCGAATATATGAAGGATCTGTTCTTTTCCCTCTGATGACAGCTTATATATTTTGACAAGACCATCAGCGTTCACGTAAAAACCGTTTGCCGGGTCACCTTCAGAAAAAATAATCTCATTGCGGGGGAATTCTTTCTCCCGGGATATATTCAGCAATTGATGGATATGGTTGTCTGGCAGCCCTGCAAATAAAATGGTTTTTGATATAAGCTCAAAATGCGTTGTTAGCGACAACCTGAAATTCTCCTTTTTTTAATTTTCTAATAATTATAGTCTAATTGACTTAAGTCAATGCATTTTTCAACCGTTTTTGGCATTTTGGGTTCAAATTATCAATCATCGAATGAATCGATTTTTTATTCTTAAGGAGACAATGAAATGAAATGTCCAGGACAAGACAGCCGATACTGGCAGCCCGGCGCGATATTTGAAAGCAAATGCCCGCAGTGCGGGAATGTGGTCGAATTTTTCAAGGATGACACCACCCGAAAATGTGGACGCTGCGGCCATCGTTTGGCAAACCCTAAAATGGATTTCGGGTGCGCGTCCTATTGCAAATTCGCGGAGCAGTGCATCGGTGCGCTGCCGGAAGAGATTCTTGCCAGGCGCGACGATCTGCTCAAGGACCGGATCGCCATAGAAATGAAAAAACATTTTGCGTCTGATTTTAAAAGCATCAGCCGCGCCATGCGGGTGGCCCGGCACGCGGAAAAAATCGGAAAGGCGGAAGGCGGGAATCTGGCCGTCATTCTGGCGTCGGCCTACCTGTATGACATCGGCGGCGGATCAAAGACCCAATCCTCAGCCTTAGCCCGCTCCATCATGGCAGGATTAAGCGCGTCCAGGGAGCTCATTGACCAGGTCTGCTCCATGATCGAAGGGACGGAGCCATCAAAGGGACTGGAAAGGCTGAACTTCAACATTCTATCTGATGCCCTGCATATCGCGGATTTGGAAGAAAAACATAAGGAAGGGCAATTAAGCCGGGAAATCATAAACGACGTGATTGAAAACAGATTATTGACCAAAAGCGGCCGGGAAACAACGGCTCAACTTTTTATTATTGACCAGGAGAATAAAAAATGAAAGTGACCCGGAAAATCATTCAAATAGATGACGAATTGTGCGATGGATGCGGCCAATGCGTCCCGAACTGCGCGGAAGGCGCTCTTCAGATCGTTGATGGAAAAGCAAGAATCCTTGCGGACAACCTGTGCGACGGTCTGGGCGCATGCCTTGGGGAATGCCCCAACGGCGCCTTGAAAATCATCGAGCGTGAAGCGGATGATTTTGACGAGCATGCCGTGGAAAAACATCTGGCCCGTCAAAAAGATGAAAAACCGATGGCATGCGGCTGCCCGTCTCACCAGATTCAGACTTTTATGCCATCTTCGGCCGGCCAAGGAACAAATAGAGAAACCGCATCCAGCGCTTCAGCGCTTTCCCACTGGCCGATTCAAATCCGGCTGGTTCCGGCGGATGCGAAATTTCTTAAAAACGCCCATCTCCTTGTGCTCGCCGATTGCGCGGCGGTTTCGCTCCCGAATCTCCATCAAGAACTCCTGGCAGGGAAAGCCGTCATGATGGGATGCCCGAAATTTGATGATGCTGAGGCATACATCGAAAAATTCAAGGAAGTCTTTGCAAAAGCCGGCATTCAGAGCATAACCATCGCGTATATGGAAGTGCCCTGCTGCTCCGGTCTTCCCTGGATTGTCAAAAAAGCCCTGGAATCAGGGTCATTTAACATACCTGTGACCGAAATCGTTATCAGCGCCCGGGGGAAAATACTGTCGAAATGAAATGGACTTCTGAAGCAGAGCAGGCTATTAAAAAAGTGCCCTTTTTTGTTAGAAAAAAAGTGCGCAGCCGTGTGGAAAAGGAAGCCGAGGACGAAGGGAAGCACACTGTCACCATTGCGGAAGTCCAGGCGACACGAAACCGTTTTTTAAATCAAATGGAATCTGAAATCAAAGGCTTTCAGGTGGAGGCCTGTTTCGGCAGCAGCGGTTGCCCGCATCGGATCGGCAACAGTGAAAGCCTTCAAAATAAGATCGAAACCCTCTTGAAAGCCGAAGATATCCTGGGATTTTTAAAAAGCCGTGTGGCCGGCGGGCTTAAATTCCATCATGAATTCCGGGTCACGCTTTCGGACTGCCCCAATGCCTGTTCCCAGCCCCAGATCCGGGACATCGGCATCATCGGCGCTGCCTTGCCTGTGATTACAGACATGAAATGCTCCCATTGCAATCAGTGCGCTGAGGTCTGTCAGGAAAAAGCCATCACTATCAGCCCAATGATGGATGGGCCGGCCATTAAGGCAAAAGCATGTGTGCGATGCGGCCTTTGCATTGCCAAATGTCCCACCGGAACCATTGCCGCAAAAAGTGAGGGGTACAGAATACTTTTGGGCGGAAAGCTCGGCCGCCACCCGCGGCTTGCGTCGGAACTTCCGGGAATTTACGGTGAGGATCAGGTTCTCGCGATCATTCGGCGTTGTATTGATTTTTACAAACAAAAAAACCGGAAAGGCGAACGATTCGGTGAAATTCTTGAAAAACACCCTTTCTTTTTAGAAGAAATCATGAAAAACAGGCATTGATGATGCGGCCAAAAATATGAGTGACCCCAATACACATTTTAAAATTAGTGTTGAAATCGACTGCCACTGTGTGGTACTTTTGAAATTATTAACCTTTATGTCAATTTTTTAAATGGCTCTCTTCAATTTCAAAAATAGAGAACTCAATATAATAGCCAAGATCAACTATCCCGGCCGTATTATCGGTTGTTTATTCATGGGGCTCATTATCTGTTCCGTTTTGTATGAAGGGGCATTCTTCTTTTCATGGGTTTTCGTCTTCATTCATGGCTTGTTATGGCCCCATATCGCCTATGGATTGTGTCAAGTCAGTAAAGATTCCAAAAGAACCGAGCTGCGCAATCTATTAATTGATTCATTTCTTTATGGTCTCTGGATTCCCGTTATTTCATTTCAGATTGTCCCTTCCGGCATTATGATTTTTGCAAGCTGCATGGACAATGCATTTAACGGCGGAGTTAAGCTGTTGGCAAGGGGAGCTGTATCAACCGTTTCCGGAATTATCATAGGGATATTGCTCTTAGGGCATGTGGAAATTTCCTTAAGATCCACCCTGGTTACTGATTTTATGGGCGTTATTACCGCAACCATATTCTTATCTTTGATAGGTCTGCAAGGCAACCGGCAGTCAAATTTACTGATCAAAGTCCGGGATCAGCTGATGGAAGCGAAAATAGCGGCTGAAGCTGCCAATCAGGCAAAAAGCGAATTCTTGGCCAACATGAGCCATGAAATCCGCACCCCCATGAACGGCATTATAGGCGCTGCGGATCTGGCGCTGGCCGAAACAATCTCTCCAAAGGTATCCCGATACTTGCAGATTATCAGTAATTCCGGTCAGACCTTGCTTGGAATTATCAATGATATTCTTGATTTCTCCAAGATCGAAGCCGGAAAGCTGGATCTGGAAATAATACCTCTGGATTTAAGCGATAACCTTATCAATATAGGTGATATTTTTTCAAGCCAGACTGCCAAGAAAGGCATCGAATTCCTTTTTGATGTGGAACCCAAAATCCCTTTGGCCGTGTATGGTGATCCCACCAGAATCAAGCAGATACTCATTAACTTGGTGAGCAATGCCGTAAAATTCACGGACACAGGCGGGGAAATTATATTGGGCCTTAAAGCTCTAAAAATCACAGATGATCGGGTGAGATACGAGTTTTTTGTCAAAGACACGGGCAAAGGAATGAAAAAGTCTTATTTGAATCATTTGTTTGAGGCCTTTACCCAGGAAGATGCCACAACAAGCCGAAAGTATGGTGGAACCGGTTTGGGATTGAGTATCTGCAATTTTTTGGTGGGCATGATGAATGGTGAAATACGGGTTGAAAGTGAAGAAGGAGTCGGGACAACTTTCTTTTTTACCCTGGACCTGGAGCGTCAGCCCAAAGATCACGAAAAAGAGTTTTTACTCCCTAAAGATATCTCCAAACTCAAAGTCATGGTGGTTGACGACAGCAAGGACAGCTTGAACATTATGAAAAAACTTCTCAACAGCTTTGGGTGTGAATCCTTTCTATTACAGAACCCCATGGGTGTTGAAGAAATATTTTCCAACAATGCGTTCGACCTGGTCATCACTGACTGGAAAATGCCGGAAATAAACGGCATTGAGCTTGCCCGGCGGCTTAGGAAACTAAAGCCTGAAATCCCGATTATCCTGTTGACGGCTTTTGGTCAGGAAGAGGAAAAAAAAGCCGCCGAAGAAGCCGGGATCAAAGTGTTTCTGACCAAACCCATCAGTTCGGTCACCCTCTATGACGCCATCATATTTGTTTTTGGAAAGGGCCGGCAGCAAAAAAGCGATATCCAAAAAACTTCTGTGTATCAGAGTTACATCATGGGGCTGGATATCAGTGTTCTTGTTGCAGAGGACAACCCGACCAATCAGGAAGTCGCCAAAGCAATTTTGGGAAAGGCGGGAATCAAACCGGACATCGCCAACAACGGGCTTGAAGCTG
>JALOPH010000031.1 GCA_025453995.1 Desulfobacterales bacterium | reverse complement strand
GCTGAATTTTAAAACACCAAATCAGCAAATGATGATATAAATGCCACAATAGCAATTTCTATTGAAACGGACTTATTTAAGCAGGGGTTTTTTTGGACATTACAACAATTGCCTTTACCATCTCTGGCCTTGTGCTGTTTGAATCGATCACCAGTATCGACAACGCCATAATCAACGCAGAAGTATTGACGACCATGGGTCAACGGGCCAGACGATGGTTTTTAACCTGGGGGATTCTCATTGCGGTAGTTGGTGTCAGGGGCTTGCTTCCCTGGCTGATAGTCTGGGTAATGACCCCGGGCTTGGGTCCCTGGCAGGCATTCACCGCAACTATTGTCAATGACCCTGCCGTACTGAAAGCTATCGAATCCAGTGCGCCGGTACTTCTCATAGGGGGTGGCGTGTTCTTTATCTTCCTGTTCTTTCATTGGCTCTTCATGGAGCCCAAAAAGTTTGGTCTTCCTGGGGAAAGTTTCTTTCTCCGTCAGGGAGCCTGGTTTTACGCGATCGTGTCTACGATCCTCATGATGGTTGTCTGGTTTGCTCTCAAGAAAGACTCCATGCTGGCTTTCGGCGCTGTCGTTGGTTCTACATCATTCTTCATCACACATGGATTCAAACGGTACGCTGAATCCGAAGAGGAGAGATTGCTTAAGGGCGATAGCCATCTTTCGGACCTATCAAAGATCCTCTATCTTGAAGTTATCGACAGCACTTTCTCCATTGATGGGGTCGTGGGCGCTTTTGCCTTTACGCTCTCAGTACCCTTAATTCTTTTAGGAAATGGCATCGGTGCTATCGTTGTAAGACAACTTACCGTCTACAACTTGGATAAGATTAAAAAATATGTCTATCTCAAAAATGGGGCCATGTATTCCGTTCTGGTCCTGGGGTTTGTCATGCTGGCCCATGGGTATGGCATCCATGTGCCTGAATGGGTTTCTCCGGCAGCAACGTTTCTGATTGTTGGATACTTTCTTTTCCTTTCATGGAAACAGGTCAGGAAGGATACGAAAAAAGCGGCATCATTGTAAGCTGCTAACTAAAAATTCTTCTGGCATTAGTGTTTAAACTGCAACTATAACAATCGCCCAGAATTTCTTTAAATGTATTGTTTAAACCACTCATCGCATGCCTTAACAATCGAATGCCAGAACTCGGCTTGGCTCGACCAATGCCCGAATGGCACTTCAAGATACCGCTTTGGGCCGCTGAGACGTTCATAGTTTTTGCGGGTAACCTTAGCATCAACCATTTTATCCAGACTCTGATTGATCACCATGACAGGCAAATGATTTTTTTCAAATAGAATCGCCGGGCTTGTGTTGATATTGCTTATCAAAGAACGAAGGCTCACGAAACGCGGCGGAACTGGGTCTGCATCCCATTGAGATTGAAATGCAGCGTCCCTGTCATCCATCAATTTGTCAAAAGCCCCGACCCAGTTAAAGGGGATACGCAGCCGTTGAAATGGTCTTAAAAAAACAGCGCCTGCTTTAAGTATGTTGCCGATTCCAGGGTGTCTGGCCAGAAAGGCCATGCGGGAAATCTTTAATCCATCATGGCCATTTCCAAAGTCAAAAAGATTAAGGCAGGCAATGGCATGAGCCGGCGCCCCTGCTGATGCAGCATAATATGTAAGCGCGCCTCCGACGCTTCCACCGGCCATAACTAATGGGGTTTTAAAACGCTCCTTCGCCCAATGCGCCGCATCCGCAATGTTTTGCACACACTCGGAAATCGTATAATCACCTCTTTTGCCTTCTGAAAGCCCCTGCCCTCGCTGATCCGGAAGAACAACAGTATAACCAGTCTCATTGAATAATCTCGCTAATTTTACGAAGAGCCGACAGTAACCGGCGGCGCCGTGATTGAAAATGAGAATGGGGGCTTCGGGATTGGGATTTCGATAAAAGTCTATGTGAATGTTTATACCGGTGGAGAGGATTTTAATCTCTTCCCGATGTTTTTCGCCATACTCGATATCTTCCTTTGAATAATAAACGTGCCAATAATCAGACCGCAATATATCCTCCGCACAAGACTATTCTGAAATATTTATAAAAAAGATTCCGATTAACAGGGCACAGCCCCATAAGTAATTTTAGCGAAAACATATCTAATGGCAATTCAGTCTGTTGGATATTGATCGGGCTGCGATCCGCTCTAAGGATATTTCACGCACAACATCATCCCGCAAATGGGGATTTCCCTTTCGGAACCCGCCTGGCGTGTTTTCCGGTTTGACGGTTCCAAGGATGCTTATCCCTATGCTGGCCGGACCGGGATATTTTTCCGCAACCCTGCACAAACGCTCGGCAGGGGAGTTGCCCTTCCAATTTAACAAGGGCCTCAACCTTCAGCATACTGTTATACACAGCGCATAAAATTATTGCGAATACGCTTGAACACTTAAAACTGGTTCCCTCACTCTATTCGCATTTATTTATTGCGCCATGTATAGAAACCGATTTTTTATAATTCATGCGCGGTATTTTTTAACCGGCCTGCCCCTTAACCGGCCGCCTTCGTCTCCGGATTCTTTTCTTCTTAATTTCTACCGGCTCCGGCAGGATCAGCCACGCATCATCCGGCTCAATGCAGTCGAGATGACGGCCCATGAATGACTCTATGGCCGGAATGTAAAAAGCGTCTTCTTCATCGGCAAAGCTGATGGATGTACCCGCGGCCCCGGCCCGGCCCGTCCGTCCGATCCGGTGAACGTAATCCTCCGGGTCATGGGGCAAGGTAAAATTGATGACATGATCCATGCCTTCCACATGAATCCCCCGCGCCGCCACATCGGTGGCAACCAGCGCCCGGAGCTTACCGGACTTGAAGGCGTCTAAACGTTCAATCCGTTTTTTCTGATGAACATCACCGGAAAGTTCCGCGCAGTGGATGCCGTACTGGGTCAGCATACCTGCCAATCGGCTGACTTCATCGCGGCGGTTGCAGAAAATCAGAACGCTTTTCAGCTCCTGGCGGATGATGATATTCAGCAGCAGTGCGAATTTCTCCCTGGCCGTGACGATATAAATGATCTGGTCGACGGTGTTGACGGCCACCTGCTCCGGATCGATTTCAACCGTCACCGGGTTGATGGTCCAGCTCAATGCAAGCCGGGTGATGTCTTCTGTCAATGTGGCGCTGAAAAGCATGGTCTGGCGCTTTTCCCTGGGCGGGGTGCTGTAAATAATTTTGCGGACATCCGGGATAAACCCCATATCCATCATGCGGTCGGCTTCGTCAATGACCAGCATTTCCACTTTATTGAGCGAAATGTCCCGCCGGTGGCTGAAGTCAAGAAGCCTTCCGGGAGTCGCCACCACGATATCCACCAGCCCGCCGGCCAGCAGTTTTTTCTGTTTTGAATAATCCATGCCACCGAAAATCGAAATGGTGACAATGCCGCAATATTTTGTCAATTGACGGGCTTCTTCCGAAATCTGGAGGACCAATTCGCGGGTCGGGGCAATGATCAGGACCCTGGGCGCGCCGGATTTTCTCTGATCCGGCATCGGATTGTTCAGCAAACGGTTGATGACAGTGATCAAAAAAGCCGCCGTTTTTCCGGTTCCGGTCTGGGCTCTGCCAAAGGCATCCCTTCCCGACAGGGTGCTGGGGAGTATTTCCGCCTGGATCGGGGTGCAGTAAGCAAAACCCAGATCATAAACGGCATGCAGGAGCGGATCAGGAAAATCAAAATCATGAAAGCGGGTTTTCCCCTCGGCAGGGGGCACTTTGAACTCGGAAGGGTTCCAGTGATCTTCTAAGATCTGATCGCGCGTTGCCGGCTGCTCCTGTTTGGATCTCTGGACCTCCCGGCTGGTTTTTCGAACAGTCCGGCGGCGGATCCCTGGATGTTCGGGCTGAGTTGATTTTTTCATATGGGCTTCCGGTGAATCGGTTCCTTATTTTTAAAAAAAAATGGTGTATGCCGCTTAGGGCACAACCCTGAATTCAATGTGCGAAAGGGTCTGCCCCTGCTCTGACACCACATCCACACGCCATTTCCCCACATCCTGGGCGCCGTTTAAGGATATGCCGCTCCAGGTCCGCATCTGGGGATATTTAATGGACAAAGGGATCGAACGATACCGGCGGCCATTGACAAAATAGATGTGCCTGATTTTTTGAGGCAGCTGTTTGGAACGGACATCCATCCATACATATACATTGCCGTCCCGTTTAACTGAAAATTCATTCTGCGTCGCGGCGCATTGCTTATCCATCACCTCTCGGCATGGCAATATTTTTGAAATTTTTACGGCATCAGTGATAGTTTTCTTTTGGGTGGCCTTGGGTGAAATTTTCTTGCTTTCAAGCATGACCAACTTGGCATCGTCAAAATCTTTAGCTTTTTTGGGGAACTTCGGGCTTATCAAATCCGGAGGGAGGGTATTGGCAGGCGGGTCATCCAATAAATCGGCTTTGCCTGTTTGAAGGATTTCGGGCTGGCCTGGTTTAGCTGAAAAAGCATCTCCTGAGCTTTCGGGTATGGATAAATCCATTTTTTCTGTTTTTTCTATATTTAACACAGGAGGCTTATGTTGCCAGGCGTAATCAACAAATAGCCATATGGCCAGAGAGCAGGCCAAAGCCATTCCAAGCAGCAGCTTCAACCGGCTTTTTTCCCGATTTTTTTTCTTTTCCTTGCCTTCAACCACCAAGCGGAATTTTTTGACTACATCCCTGTCTTTTTCTTCAACGGTCTGTCTGTCCATGGCCTATCAGCACCCCTTGATTAATGTACATCGAACAACAAACCTCCATAAAAATATATTCGACCACCGACGCCCTATTCTTTCTGACCTTTAAAGGATGGTTCATACTCGGGTGGCTGTTCCTTCTCATTCTGCTCTGCTTCTTCTTCCTGTTTGATTTTTTCCCTCGTGTCATCGATCATTTGAAGGATCACCGGATGCCCGTAATGCTCTGCCGCATTCCGGGCCGTGCCGTGATGATTCACCGCAAAGACATCCGCGCCGTATTCAATTAATATTTTTGCGACTTCAGTGTGCCCCTTTGTGGCCGCAAGAAACAAAGGGTCGATCAAATACTCATCATCCTTAATGTTGACGTCCGCGCCGTTGTCAATCAGTAACTGGACAACTGAGGCGTGCCCGCCCCATGCGGCTGCAGACAGCACGGACCAGCCTTTGGGAAAGACTTCCTTGCCGATCTGATAGCGTTCGGTGGTCTTTGCGTTCACATCGGCTTCAGCGGCCAAAAGGACTTTGACAATATCCAGATGCCCCCTGGCCGAAGCGGCCATCAGGGCGGTGGTTCCGTTTTGCGAGGATGCGGTTGGATCTGCGCCGGCTTTAAGCAAAAATTTGACCACGCCGGTATAGCCGCCATCGGATGCAGCCAACAGCGCATCCGAGCCTAAAAAGACGATCTTTTCCCTGGATTTAAATTCCTGGGTGGTTTGGTTTTTCGGTTCAGCGCCTTTTTTGAGCAGGATCTTCACCATCTCTTCATCGCCGTTGGCTGAGGCCATGAAAAGAGCATCCACTCCGTTTTTTGCGACCGCCTTGACATCCGCGCCTTTTTGCATAAGCAGCAGCGCATTGTCGTCACGGTTGTTTGCCACAGCCGCCATCAACGGGGTGGTTCCGGCAAATACGGTTTCCCCGTTTTGATCAAACGGCGAGGAGGTTCTGTCATTGACTTTGGCGCCTCTATCAATCAAATCTCCCAACATTTTAACGTCCTTCTTGGCAGCGGCGATCAGGATCGGGCTTAACCCGTTTTCATCGGCGAGCTTAACATTGGCCTGCTGGGATAACAGCATATAGACGACAAAGGTATGATCATTCTCCAGAGCCGCCATCATGGGAGTCGTCCCTTTGACGGTGGCCTGTTTTTTAGATGTAAATGTCTTTTTAACGGCTGCATCCGCATCGGCATTGCTGTCAAGCAGCCGTTTGACGATTTTGTCATATCCTTTTGCCGAAGCCGCAAATAGAGGCGTCACGCCTTCACTTGTCTCTTCATTCGGGCTGACGCCCGATAAAAGCAACCGGTCAACTTCTTCAAACTGCCCCTGGTCGCTCGCCTGGATCAAGGAGGTTGTTTGACTCATGGCGCAGGCCTGTATAAAAATCAATCCTGGCATGAGAACAATAAACAAAAAAACATTCGGGTTTCTTATCATTGCAACATTCCTATTTTATTTAAAGACCAGTTCAATTTATTAAACGGATTATTTTAAATGTTATTAAGTTATGAATTTTCAAACAATTCCGGACCAGGGTCAATAATCTCGCGAATTTTCTTTGAAAGCTCTTTCATATGGTAGGGCTTTTGAATAAAACCATTGCACCCCCGCTGCATCACGTTTGCCGCCTGTCCGTCCATGCTGTAGCCGCTGGAAAGCAACACCTTGATCTCTGGATTGATCTGCTTTAGCCGGTCAAAAGTTTTCCCGCCGTCCAAACCCGGCATGATCAGGTCGAGAATAACCAGGGCAATGTCGTCACATTTTTCCCTGTAAATCCGGATTGCTTCCTCTCCGCCTGTGGATGTGATAACTGAATATCCCATCTCCGATAAAATCAACTCGCCCACTTCGAGAATCATCTTCTCATCGTCCACGAGCAGGATTGTTTCTTCGCCGTGAAAAATCTCATTTGAAAAGTCATGTGTAATGCGAATTTTTCTGTCTTCCGCCGTGAGCGGGGTTGATGAAGCCGGTAGATGAATACGGAATGCGCTGCCCTTGCCGATCGCACTTTCAGCAGTGATAAAACCCCCATGATTTTTTATAATCCCGTAAGTCGACGCCAGGCCCAAGCCGGTCCCCCTGCCCCGGTCCTTTGTGGTGAAAAACGGGTCGAAAATTCTCTGACGGGTATCTTCATCCATACCGATGCCGGTGTCTCTGATCATCAACTGCACATACCTGTCCGCCAAGAGGTTCAAGGATGCGATCACGCTTTTCTTCAGCGTCATATTCTGAGTCTCAATGTAAAGACTCCCGCCATTGGGCATCGCATGGGCGGCATTTAGAAAGATGTTGAGCAATGCTTGATCTATCTGGCTTCGATCAACCTCCACCGGCCAAAGATCATCCGCGTATTTTTCGCTGATGACAATCTCTTTTCGGGTTCGGCCGAACATGCGGATCTGGTGCTTTGCCAATTCATTCAAATCCGTTGGGATCACGTCGTATTTCCCGCCCCTGGCAAATCCCAGAAGCTGCTTGGACAGAGCTGCCGCGCTTTTGATATAATGTTCTATCTCCTTTAAATGCTCAAGCCTTGGGTCATCGGCTGAAGTGTTGATCATCATTAAGGATGTCCGTCCCCGGATGCCCATGAGAAGATTATTGAAATCATGGGCGACGCCGCCAGCCAATGTCCCGATGGCTTCCATTTTTTCCGCTTGAAGCAGATGTTGCCGCATTCTTTCTTTTTCCTGTTCCGCGGCCAGGCGCACCTGTATTTCACTTTCCAGTTCCAGGGTCTTCTGCTCAAGACGGATGCGATCCTTATTTAACTGTGCCTTTGCTTCATAAAGATTCGCAAGGGCCTTCCCCAGGCTTTTCATATTCAGATAGGTCAGAATGCATATGCTGAATACAAGAGCAGCCAGCATGAATGCCATATCTTTAAATTTCAGGGCGGCCCCCACAAATGTAAACGGAGGACGATAGACACCTGAATATTTCAGAATCAGCAAAAGCAAGAAATAGCATCCCATCAAACCGGTCATTTTCAAAGCTTCCCGGGGAGACAGAAGCGCGCCGGAAATCACGATGGTCCACCCCAGCAACAGCCATGCACCCGGCGCGTCAACGCCTTCATAAAGAAAAATCGCGACAAATATGGCGGCGCAGTTGCTCCAGACATAGAGGGAAATGGCGAAATTCAAAAATTTCCGCTTAACGAGAAATATGCAATAAACAGACAACAGTATGGACGCCAGGGGGAATAAAATGCCGAGCTGGGATTTATATGACAGATCCAGACGCAACAGCCAGATGATGAGGAAAATAACCGAAAGGGTGACGCAATACCCGATGCTGATGATCATCAGCGTATTGAAAAGACGCCCCATGCGAATATCTTCGTCATCGGCCATGCTCACCGCGACGATCTTTTCAAAGGCATCGATGCCCCATTTTTTTATGTCTGATATTTTGCTCTCCATAGCCACTTTCAAACAAACGCGCTTTCAAAAACTCCCGAGACAAACCAATGAGCGTTATTTAATATTCCATAAAAACTGATGATGATAAAGCAATATTTTCCTTTGGGGCATCGGATAAATGGGAGATGAGATAAGCGGATGCTTTTGAATATGCCAGGCCCGGCCCGGAAATCTCAGCGGCAGAAGATCACAACATAAAACGGCCGGAAGCCGCTGAGCTGAACAGTCGGATCTAAATAGCGGCCGCATCCTTTGATGCGTCGAACAATAGGGGCTGTTTTTCGTATGTTAAATATTTTGGCGCGGGTTTGATCAGGTTCGGCAGAAGCGGCATCTTATGGAGCAACTGAACATACTGGGGAGACCGGTTGTCGGCGACGCGGTCTAAAACCAGGGATACGGGAAACTGAGTCAATGTCTTTATTGAATCGAAAAAAAGATAAAATCTGGGTATATCCCTGTATAACTGAATGTAAGTGCCGATGATCGCGCCGATGGATCGGGAAAGATGCAGGTATTCGCTTTTGACCACAAGACCGAGGTGCTGGGTGTTGGACATGAGCTGAAGCATCACCTGAAGCCGCCGGTGCAATCCTTGTATTCCTTCTCTTTTAAGCTGGAAAATAAAATTGCGGGTCAGGGGAGTGATGTTTTTCTTCTTTAATGTCCGCTCCAGGGTGGACCTGATTTCTTCCTCCCGCTTCTGATTGAGTTCCGGATTTGAACTGATCTGGATGAGCGCTGCAGTCAACACATCCACGTCGGCCAGCATGGCGCCGGAAATATAATCCCAAAGGGGTTTCCATTTCCCTTCCAGATCCACGCAATTCCCCCAGTCCACAAAATACATTTCCCCGCCGGAGTTGAACAGTATGTTGCCGGGATGAAGATCCCCGTGGAACTCGCGATACACCAGGGCATGCAGGAGGATGGTATATAAAAACCGTGAAGCGATATGCCGGGCATACTGCGGGCGTTTCTTGTCCGGCACCTGATTCAACACGCGGGAAATGCTGACCGCGTTTTCGATATACTCCATTTCAATGATGCGTTTGGACGAAAAATAGATTTTGGGAACGTTCCAGATCAGCGATTCCTTGCTTCTTGCCTCAAACCTTTTCTGATTTAGTGCTTCCTGTTCGAAGTTAATCTCCCGCTGAAACCCTTTGACGAATTCGTCGGCCTGCTGCTGGAGGGCTTCCAGAAACGGCGCCAGCTTGGAATGGGGCGCCCAGTAATGACTGCTGATGATGGCGACACCCAGCACCGTTCTACCCATCAGGAATTCGCGATCCAGGCCTTTGCGGCCGATTTTGATGATCACCGGCACCAGTATTTCCCGGCCGTTATTCCGGATGGGCTTTTTGGCCAGATACACGGAGCCTATGGAGCCGGACTTGAGGGGTTTGGAGACATCAAAATCAAAATAACATTCATAGGGTTTTTTTCCGAAGCATTCCTCAAAGGCCGCAATGACCTCCGAAGCCGCCATTGGAGGGACGTCTTCCTGAAATACCAGCAGTTCTTTGGCGATTTCCTCGGGCAGGAGATCCGAGTTGGCCGCGGCCACCTGGGCCATTTTGATGAAAAACGGGCCGAACTCCCGGACCATTTTAGCGATAATCTGCGCCTGCGCCTTAAAATCTTTGGGATCTGCCTGAAAAAAAGGCTTAATATACCGCAGCGCCCGTATCTGACGGCGGATAATCGATAGATCGCTGCGAACCACCCCAAGACGCCTGCCAAGATCCTGCAACAGATTCTTGTTCATGCGTTTGGTTTCCTTGAGGAGATTGATGATTTCGACCATGAGGGGTTCATAACATTTCAATATCATCCGGATAATGTCCAAGTTCAATTCCACAAGGCCTTTCAGCTCGGGCTCGGAAAACAGATCGTCAAAAAACGTCCAGAACTCGTTAACTACAAGTTCCGGGACCTTCACCGGGCTTCGCAGCAGTATCTGCTCAATCACATACCGGATGAGCTTTTCGGTCGATTGCTCATTGGGGATGATGCTTTTGCGCCTTAGAAACCGGGTGATGGTTTTTCCCTGCCGGGTGATGGGGTGCGCATAAAGGGCTGCAAAAATCTTGTCAAGAATTGCGGAGAGCTGGTCGGCCGTAACGTTGTCCCGGTTGGCCAATAATTTGGCCAGCGGCAGAAACGCGCGGGTCACGTTAAAGCTGTGATAGGTATAAGAACCCGTTTCCTTAAATAGATTGCCAATCTGATCTTGGAGGAGCTGAATGTGGGAGCGCTTTTTTTTTGTCCCCATTAAACCATCGACACCGTTATAGGTATAAGCAATAGGATTTCGGGTAATTTTTTGTGAATGAATAATTGCTTTTGGTTGTGGTTATCAAAGCGGGCTTCAAATGTCAATGCTTTGATCCGGCGGCATTCTTTTTAGACTGCTCCCGGGCTTTATTAATGAGATTAACAATAAGCGGATACCCATTGTGATAGGCTGTGTTAACTGCCGTGCCAAGTTTTGACACCGCATATACATCAGCGCCGTTTTCGATCAATACCTTTGCCGTTTCATAATGCCCTTTGGTGGCGGCCAGAAACAAAGGATCTACTGCGGCCTCATCATCTTTCCCATTCACATCCGCCCCGTTTTCGATTAAAAACACAACAACCTGGGCATGTCCATAATAAGCGGCTCCCGAAAGCGGGCGTGATCCTTTGGGCACAATTTCTTTTCCGATTTTAAACTGAACGGTTGTCTTGGCGTTCACATCCGCCCCGGCTTCAACAAGGGCTTTGACCGCTCCCAGATGGCCTTTGGCGGTTGCCGCCATTAAAGCGGTCACCCCCTTTTCATTGGCCTGATTCACGTCTGCGCCGGCCTGGATCAACTGCTTCACAACCCCTGCATGGCCGCCGTCCGCAGCCGCCATAAGGGTAGTGGACCCTTTGAATACCGGCTGACCTTTTACCGTAAAATCCTGGGTGGTTGTTGCATCGGGTTTTGCTCCTTTTTCGATCAGCATTTTCACCATATCCTCATTGCCGTTTGCCGCGGCAATGAGGAGTGCGTCAACTCCAAGCTTCGTTCGCTTATTGACGTCCGCGCCGTTGTCGATCAAGATCTTTGCATTCTCATCCCTATTGCCGGCGGCCGCAGCCATCAAGGCGGTTGAGCCTGACTGTATGGTTTCTCCCTTGTATTGAAACGGGTATAAGGTTGTTTCATTGACTTTTGCGCCTTTTTTAATCAGAGTTTTGACCATTTCCGGATTTTTCTTATCAGCAGCAATCATCAACGCAGAGGAGCCATTTTCAGTTAACAGGTTAACTTTTGCGCCATTTGCGATCAGCATATCCGCAATGTCGAAATGATAATTGTCAATGGCGGCCATCAGAGGCGTCGCTCCTTTGGGAACGTCTTCGCCTTTATATTTGAAAGTTTTTTTTACGGCTGCGTTGACATCGGCTTTCTTTTCGATGAGGCTTTTTGCGATCTTGCCATATCCCCTCTCGGATGCAATATGCAACGGCGTCACGCCGTCTTTTGTCTCTTGATTCGGATTTTCTCCGGATGCCAGAAGTCGATCCACTTCACTTTGTTGATTCTGATCCGTCGCCTGTATCAAAGCCGGCCTCATGAGGGTGGAGCATGCCTGACAGAAAGCAACTGAGACTGTGAATGCAAACGCCAACACAATTTTCTGTTTACTCAGCTTCATAAACTCCTCCTTTTATAATTAAGCCCACGGACAATAACCGTCAAAAATTTTCCCGACGACCGATAATTTTTTATCCAATACCAAATAATATGACAGCCTTCAATTGATATTTCATAGAGCTTCATAAAATGCTTTGAAAACAGGGATTTTGCCGCCTTGACATTCATATTGGCAATGTGTATAAATCAAACATTCTTTCATTTTCCCGCATCTTAGAATGTTCGAATTTAATTAAACAGATCATATCCATCGAAAAATCGCCTGGCCCCAGAATAACCAAAGCATAAGCGCCCAGGCGGATGAGGAGGCAGACACATGGCTTTTCCCCGCGTTCGATTCCTGATATTTTTTTTGATTACCCTGACGTTTTTTTCAAGCGGATGCGCGACCACCCGGACCCGCTTGATGGTGGACAGCATGAACCCCCTGATGATGAACATGCGCGACGCAACAAACCGCAACGCCGATTTAGAGCTGGTCCATGAGGCTATGCCGTCATTTCTTGTCCAGATGGACGGTTTTATCGAAGCTTCTCCGGACAATACATATCTTCTGTGCAATGCCGCTGAAGCATACATGGGATATGCATTTCTGTTTGTCGAAGACACAGATAAAAAACGCGCTAAAGGTCTGTATTTCAAGGCAAAGGAATATGCTTTGCGGAGCCTGAAGC
The DNA here is from genome assembly GCA_025453995.1 of Desulfobacterales bacterium. GTDB lineage: Bacteria > Desulfobacterota > Desulfobacteria > Desulfobacterales > Desulfosalsimonadaceae > JALOPH01. The sequence continues at coordinate 8,204 of JALOPH010000031.1, read as the reverse complement.
AGAACAAGACATTTGCCGAAGCCCTTAATCAGGACAACCCGGAAGTTTTCAAGCGCGCGCTCCAATCCATTGAAAAAGAAGATATCAGACCCCTGTATTTTGCGATTGCCTCCTGGCTTCAGTGGATCGGCGCTTCTGCCGACGATGCCCGTGTGTTAAACGACCTTCCCAGAATCGAAGCCATGATCGACCGGGCCATGGAACTGGATGACACCTTTTATCACGGAGGGATTCACGCCACTCTGGGCGCTTTTTACGTCGCAAGTCCGGAGATGTTCGGCGGAAAGCCGGATCGGGCGGAATTCCAATTCAAGGAGGCCTTTGAGATTTCCGAGTCAAAATACCTGATGTGGCATTACCTTTATGCCCGGTATTATGCATTCGCAGTAAACGACCGGAATCTTTTTGTTGCCACGCTCGAAAAGGTTATCTCCGCGCCGGACGATATCCTGCCAGAGGAGACATTTGCCAACATGGCGGTCAAGGTGAAGGCCAGAAATCTGTTGAACCGGGTGGATGATTATTTCCTGGCAAAATGAAACGATTCATCATTAAAAGAATTCTCTATGCTTTTCTGATCCTGTTTCTTGTTTCCATCCTGATTTTTCTTCTGGGAAGAGCCGGGGACCCGATTCAGAATGCATCGATCTCCACCCGCATGGGCATGGCGGACAAGGAAGTCATCGAAGCCCTGAAGTCTCAGTTCGGATTAGACAAGCCGCTTCATGTCCAGTATTATCTCTGGATTAAAAACTTCATCCGCGGCGACTGGGGAACCTCCATCTCCTACAGGGAAGATGTCCGGGAAATGTTCATCAAACGGCTGCCCATCACCCTGGAGTTGTTTGCGGGGTTTGTTTTCTGGTCGGCGATTATCGGATTTCCTTTTGGATTCATGGCTGCATTGAGGCATAATTCCTTATTGGATGCGGCGTTAACGACCGGCGCCGTCATCGGCATTTCAATCCCGGTTTTCTGGCAGGCCATCGTCATGATCTATCTTTTTGCCGTAGCCGCTCACATTTTTCCGCCATCGGGTTATGTTCCGTTTTCAGAAAATGCCTGGGAGAATCTCCTTTCCATAGCCATGCCCACCTTTATCTTAGGAACACACAGCGCCGGCATCATCAGCCGGTATGTCCGTTCCAGTCTGCTGGAGGTACTCGGCCAGGACTATATCCGGACCGCCTACGCAAAGGGTCTGCGGGAAAGGGCTGTTCTTATCCGGCATGCCCTCAAACCTTCTCTGATCCCGGTGACGACGGTTCTTGGCCTCGAATGGGGGTATATGGTGGCTGGCTCTTTTATCGTGGAATACATGTTTGCCATTCCCGGTCTTGGCCGGATGTCCATGAACGCCATTATTGCAGGTGACTTTCCCGTCATACAGGCCACCCTGATCCTGGTTGCCATCAATATCATACTGATTAATTTTATGATAGATCTCGTATATGGATTCCTTGACCCGCGGGTGAGGATTCAATGATGGGATACAGTGATTTTAAGGTACTCCGCGCACTCGCGCGACACAAAATCGCATTGGCCGGGATCATCATTCTGCTCTGCCTTTTGACCATGTCGGTATTCGCCCCCTTTCTCGCCCCCCATGACCCGAACGAACAGGACCTTTACCATGTCCTGGAAGGCCCTTCCCGCCAGCATCTGCTCGGCACCGATGATGTGGGACGAGACCTTCTTTCCAGGGTCATTTACGGATCAAGGGTGACGTTGTTAATCGGAGGGCTGTCGGCCCTTTTTGCTGCCGTGATCGGCGTGCTGCTCGGTCTTGTGGCCGGGTATAAGGGAGGGATCACGGACATGATCATCATGCGCCTGACCGATACGGTGATGAGCATGCCGCAGTTGATTTTGGTTCTGGTGGCGGTCGCCGCCATCGGGCCCGGCATGAAAAACCTGATTATTGTCATCTCAGCGCTTACCTGGCCCGGATATGCCAGGATCGTGAGGGGGGAGTCCATGCGGGTGCGCGAACTTCCCTATATCGAAGCCGCCCATGCGGTGGGAGCTTCAGGCTTTAGAATCATGTTCCGGCATATACTCCCCAACATCATGGCGCCGATCATAGTCACCGCTTCTATTTCCGTAGGGGCAAACATCATGATGGAAAGCACGGTTTCCTTTCTGGGCCTTGGCGTTCAGCCGCCGACACCGACCTGGGGAAATGAACTCAAAATCGGTTATTCATATCTGGAGGTCGTCCCTCTTTTTTCCATTGCCCCGGGGATGATGGTCACGCTGGCGGTGTTGGCCTTCAACTTTATTGGCGACGGTATCAGGGATATATTTGATCCGAGATTTTAACCATGCTTCTTAATGTCCGACATCTGAGTACCCATTTCCATTCACGGCAGGGTGTTTTCAAGGCTGTCGATGATATTTCATTTAATTTGGACCAAGGTCAAACCCTCGGCATCGTCGGCGAAAGCGGGTGCGGAAAGACGGTCACCGCGCTATCTCTGCTGCGCCTCATACCTGATCCGCCGGGAAGGATCTCAGCCGGGGAGATTTTCTTTAATGGTCGAAACCTTCTGGACTTGAAAGAAAAAGAGATGTGCGATATACGTGGGAATCAAATGGCCATGATCTTCCAGGAACCCATGACCGCCCTTCACCCGGTGCTCTCTGTCGGAAGGCAGGTCATGGAACCGCTGATCCTCCACAAAAATGTGAGCCGGAAAGCAGCGATCAACGAATGTATCCGCCTCTTAAGAACTGTTCGGATTCCCGATGCCGAAACCAGACTTAACGACTACCCCCACCAATTTTCCGGCGGGATGCGCCAACGGGTCATGGTCGCCATGGGGCTTGCCTGCGATCCCCGGCTGATTATCGCCGATGAACCGACCACTGCCCTGGATGTAACTATCCAGGCTGAGCTTCTTGAGTTCATGAAAGGACTCACTCATACACAGAGATCCGCCCTTATTCTGATCACCCACAATCTTGGCATAGTGGCGCGATATGCGGATCAGGTGATGATCATGTATGCCGGACGGATCATCGAAAAGTCGCCAACCCCTGATCTCTATCGGGCGCCGCGGCATCCCTACACCATGAGCCTTCTGGCGTCGGTTCCCCGGCTGGATAAGGATATCCGCCAGAAGCTCGTTCCCATCGAAGGCCAGCCCCCGGATATGGCAAACCTTCCGACGGGTTGCGCTTTTCATCCCCGGTGCAGGCATGCAATGGCCATATGCCGCAAGGAAACCCCATCACTGAGGGAAGTTTCAGCCAATCATGAAGTCGCCTGCTGGATGAATGCATGATGGAAAAAGAGCCCTTGATTGATGTTCGTAATCTTTCCAAACACTTTCCCGTGTTCCATGGGATGATTTTCAAACGTAAAATTGCCGAGTTAAAGGCCTTGGACAATATCAGTTTCCGGATCTTTCCCGGCGAAACCCTGGGGCTTGTCGGGGAAAGCGGATGCGGCAAGACAACCGCCTGCAGGGTCCTTCTCCAGCTTGAAATCCCCACAGCCGGCGAGATCAGATTTCAGGGAAAAAACATTACCGGTCTGGATAAACGCGCACTCAGAAAACTAAGAAACCGGATGCAGATCATCTTTCAGGACCCATTCAGCGCGTTAAACCCCCGCATGAAGATTGGCGACATTGTGGGAGAACCCCTTCACATCCACGGATTGGCCAGGGGAAAAACAGAATACAACGCCAGAGTGGCCGAAATCCTTGAAACCGTGGGCCTTCATGCTTCCATGGCCGACCGTTATCCTCACGAATTTTCAGGCGGCCAGCGCCAGCGGATCGGAATCGCACGGGCCCTGATTTTGAATCCGGCTTTCCTGGTATGCGACGAGCCAGTGTCAGCCTTAGATGTTTCCATTCAGGCGCAAATCATCAACCTGCTGGCCGAGCTCCAGGCAAAGCGGGGCCTGACCTATTTGTTCATCGCTCACGATCTGGCTGTGGTCCGGCATATCAGCAACCGGGTCGCGGTCATGTATCTGGGCGAAATTGTGGAGATCGCGGGCAGGGACGAACTGTATCATCTTCCGCTGCACCCATACACAAAGGCGCTGCTTGCGGCCGTTCCCATACCAGATCCGGAAATCGAAAAATCCCGGGAACATTGCATGATCACCGGAGAGGTCCCGAGCCTTTTTGATGCCCCGGAAGGGTGCAAATTCCATCCCCGATGCCCGATGGCTCAGGATATCTGCCGGGGATCAAGGCCTGTCCTGAAAGAAATTAACGGTAACGGACATGAGGTAGCGTGCCATTTGGTGGATAATTGACAATTGGCAATTCACAACTCACAATTGATAATTGATTTCTGTTTATTTTTAATTGTCAATTGTAAATGGTCAATTGAGAATTGTGAATGATAAAAAGACAAATTGGATAACGGCGGCGACAAATAAACAAGGAGAAGTAAATGAGTATACGCAGCAACCTTTGGCTCACCCCCTTTATTTTCGGATTGGCAATATTTATTACAATCGCATCTCCGACCTTTTCCGCAGCCGGTGAATCCATCGAAGATAAACCCGGTTGGATGGAATGGGGCGACGCCTACTGCGCCGCCAAACCGGTTTCAGGCGGCGAATTCCGCCTGTCCTGGCCCCTGTATATCGGGCTGATGAATCCCCACCACATGCCGGTTCTCGACTGGCAGACCATGGCCTATATGTATGAAAAACTGATCCTTCTGGACGCAAGTTACCGCCCCACCATTCCCTGGCTGGCGGAATCTTGGAAATTCCTTGATGAGACCACGGTGCTCATGAAGCTCCGGCAAGGGGTCAGATTTCATGACGGTTCCGCTTTCAACGCGCAGAGCCTTAAGCGCCAGATGGAATATATTATGGACAAGGACAATGCCGCCTGGACCCGCACATGGATTGAACCCCTGGAATCCGTTGAGGTGATTGACGAGTACACGGTCAAGTGGCACTTTAAAAGACCCTGGGGCGCATTCCTGGGGACCATGGCCAGCGTACCGGGGTTTATGGTTTCGGGAAAGGCGCTCGAAGGGGATGCCGCACTGGCCAAAATCAAAAAATTTGAGCGTGAGATGATCAGCGCCCGCAGAAACGCAGGCGATAAGAATGACCCTGAAAAAGCGGCGGCGGGGAAAAAGTGGCTGGCCGAACTGGAGAAGGAAGTCAGCAAATACTCCCCCCTGGCCAAAGACGCCAAATCGCTTGATAACTATCCGGTCGGCACAGGCCCATACATGCTGGAATCATCCAGCACGGATAATTACGTTCTTTTAAAACGCAATCCGGACTGGTGGTTTGGGCAAACAATCGCCAGGGCGGAGATGCCCTATTTTGAAGGCATCAAAGTTTCGGTTATACCGGACCCGTCGGTCCGCCTGGCCAATCTCAAGGCGGGGATGCTCGATTCCGTTTACCTTGATCCCATCCAGTATCGCGTGATGAAAAATGATCCGAACTTCAAATTAGAAAGTTTCCCGACCAACTGGCTCATTTTTCTGACTTTCAACCACGCCAAGGGGCCGTGCGCGGACATCCGCGTCCGCAAAGCCATCTCCCATGCCATTGACCGGGAGGCGCTGGTCATGGGCACCCAATTCGGCCTCGGGCGAATCGCCAACTGCATTTACCCGGATGATCATTGGGCGCACAACCCTGAGCTGAAACCAGTCACCTATGATCCGGAACTATCCAGAAAACTTCTCTCCGAAGCCGGTTATCCCAACGGACTTACCATAAAAGGATTTACCTTGAATATTCCCGAAGCAGAGGCTTTTGCCAAGGCTGTCATGGCCATGCTGGAAAAGGTCGGCATCATCTGGCGGCCCCAGTTCATGAGCATCGCCGGCATGATCGAACCGTTTCGAAAGCTCGATTATGATGTGATCGGCAACCTCTACCCGTTTATCCAGGAACCCGACCATATCGCCACAATGCTGTATGATCCGGAAAGCCCGTTCAACAACGGCCGCAGCAGAAATGAAAAGGCTGTTGAACTTATCCGGAAAGGACGGGAGACTGAAGATGAGAAAGAGCGCGCCCGGATTTATTTTGAAATGGAGAAGGTTCTCTATGACAATTACGAAGATGCCTGGCTCTGGTATCCGACCGTTGTTTTGGCCGCAAACAAGCGCGTCGAGGGGTTCAACCTCGACATGTTCTTGAAATACGGCGAAGGGTATTACTTCACCCATCCGCTATGGTTCAAAGAGGGCCGTCCGTGACCTATTAATTGATTGCTTACACCGATTTCATGCTTTCAGCGGCACCTTGCTCATGGCCCGCTCGGAGAGCGCCGTAATGGTCAGAGACGGGTTGACCCCGATGTTTGCCGATATCATGGATCCATCGCACACATACATATTCTCATAACCGAACACCCGGTTGTCTTTGTCGATGACCCCTTCAGATATGTCTCGCCCCATCACCGCGCCGCCCAGGATATGCGCTGTGGTGGGAATCCCGAAAAGGGTCTCGGAGAGCAGCACCATGGGTTTGCCGTTGACGATACGGGCGAACTTTTTGGCAAGCTCCCGGGATTCCGGAATAAACGCGGTCGGCGGGTCGCCTGTATCCATTTCCGATTTCAACCCGAACACCCCCCTGGTAAATCGCAAGGTGCTGTCAATGGATTGCATAAAAAGAAGGATCTGTGTTCTTTTGGACCAGTCATCAACGGCAAACGCGCGAAAATTGTTTACGGGATGCAGCAGGAGGTCTAAAATAAGCTTCAAGATACGGGCCGCCACATTGCCGCCGCTGATCATAGGTGACATCATCAGCCGCCATATGCCGCTTCCCGCAGAATACCGCACCGGCTCCAGGTGGCTGTGGGCATCGGTGTTTAAGATAGAACTGATGGCAACGCCTTCTGAAAAATTCTTATCCTTGCCGAAAGTCGTCACACCGACCAGGCTTTCGGAATTGGTCCGCACGCCCGAACCGATTTTGTCCGAAAGATTGGGAAGGGATTTTTTTTTGAGTTTGAGCATCAGGTCAACGGTCCCCATCACCCCGCCGGCAAATACAAGCCCCCGGCTGGTGAACTCCCCGCCTTTTTGAAATAAACGGGTCGAAGACTTCCATTTGACCCGATAGCCGTCTTCTCCATTTCGGCCATTAACCGGCAGGACATCATAGACTTCCGATTCAGCCTGTATCTTTGCGCCGAAGGACTGCGCGAGGTGAAGGTAATTCTTGTCCAGTGAATTTTTTGAATTGTAGCGGCATCCTGTCATGCAGCCGCCGCAGAAGTTGCATCCGGTCCGATCCGGGCCTTTTCCTTCAAAATAAGGGTCCGGGACTGAAACATCGGGCTGGCCGAAATAAACGGCCACGGTCGTGGGATGAAACTGGTCGGATTTCCCGATCTCATGGGCCAGTTGTTTCAATGCCAGGTCGCCAGCCTCCAGACGCGGGCAAGGCGCCGCCCCCCGCATTTTCAAAGCCAGCGGATAAAAAGGCGCCAGCTCTTTTTCCCAGTCCGCCAGGTGGGACCATGTGTCGGCTTTAAAAAAATCCTTTTTAGGGATCGGCATGGTGTTGGCATATACAAGGGACCCGCCGCCCACCCCGACACCGGAAAGCACCGCCACGTGCCGGAAAAACGTCAGCCTAAACAGACCGAAAAACCTGAAAAATGGCATCCAGAGCCATCTTTTCACGTTCCAGTTGGTTTTAGGAAAATCCTTTTCCCGCAGCCATTTCCCCTTTTCCAGAACCAGCACTTTGCTTTTTCAGAAAGCCTCAACGCAGCCACGGAGCCGCCGAATCCGCTGCCGATGACAATATAGTCATAGTCAAATTTCTGGCCCATTTTTTCCCTTCCGCCTTTCGTACACCGAATCAATTGTCATTGGATATGAGCATGTTGGGCGTTAAACGAATGGCCTGAGCGCCCCTAACAGACCCGACAATTAATGGATCAAGGTTTCGGACTGGTTGTCAACGTCATAATTTTGCCATCACGCAAGACAGTGAGCTCAATTTCCGTTTCCGATGTAAAGCCGCCGATCACATCCTGAATGGCGCAGGCATCATCCACGGATTGAGTGACCGGGAAACCCTGGATGGCCAAAATAATATCGCCGCCGATCACAACCTTGTCGTTGCCGATCTGGGACGGAATGCTTCCGCCTTTGAGTCCGAGCGCATATCCCGGTGAATTTTCAGCCACGTTCTGAATCAACAGCCCGGCATCCTGGGGCACATTGAATGCCTGCGC